>JAOZRQ010000021.1:21069-27515 GCA_029940115.1 Desulfobacterales bacterium | reverse complement strand
TGTGAGTCTGTGAGTCTGTGAGTCTGTGAGTCTGTGAGTCTGTGAGTTTGTGAGTCTGTGAGTTTGTGAGTTTGTGAGTTTGTGAGTTTGTGAGTTTGTGTGTTTGTGAGTTTGTGAGTTTGTGTGTTTGTGAGTCTGTGAGTTTGTGAGTTTGTGAGTCTGTGAGTCTGTGAGTTTGTGAGTTTGTGAGTTTGTGAGTTTGTGAGTTGGTTTCTGTGGGTTTCAGGCGTGTTCGTCACCGTCATGTTGATGTCCTCCATTTTTTTGCCTTGGTGTGAGAGTTCATGACCACTTTTTGGCAGACAACTTTTGTTTCATGCCTCAAATCCAACACAAACCTGTCATTCCGGGCAAATGACGGGAACCGGCAATCCCGAGGCCTCATCCCCCTCAGGCGAGGTTCCCGTCATCTGACCCGGAATCCACTCTCAGTTTTTTTGACGCCTCCATTGTCTGAACTGTGATTCGTGTGATCGGATGATTGCCATGATTTGTCCATCCATTGTCCCGTCAAACGTTTGTGGGAGCTCAACAAAGGGAGTGCAAAAATGGCGGTCTCGTTGCCTCTCGGCTTTCGGCGGTTCAAGAGATCCATTGTCTTTCAACTTGACACACTGAGCAACCTCTTTTGCGTCCTGAAACCGCGGACGGTGCCGGCAAACGTGGATATTGCCATCGTTTGAGCCGTTCCATGCGATTCGCAATTTGTACGGGAAAGAGCTACAAACATGTCGGCCCCCACGGGCCTCCATTTAGTGTGTCGATCCCTTTTGGCCCCAAAAAAAGTAGAACGATTTTTTAAATCGTGAGTGTCAATCCCTTTGGTATCAAGAAAAATTTGAAATGTCAAACAAAGTAGAGCAATTTTTTAAATTACGATGTGTCAATCCCTTTGGTATCGGGAAAGTGCCATTTTCTCAGATGATTGCAACTGCAGGGATTGGGTTTAACAAGGTTTTGGTTTCGGTTTTGGCATCTTTCATTTATGGGTTCACATTCCAGTTTGCAGTTCCGCCCTCAGGCGGTGCGAGACCGCCTGAAGGCGGAACTGCAAACTGAATGAAGTGTGAACCACCTTTCAGGCAAAATGAAAGATGCCTCGGTTTTGATGGTTTTTTGTGATTTTGGCTTGGCTTGCCAGGAAAGCCTTGGTTCCCCCGTTGTCTGAACCGGGATTCACGTGATTGGGGGATTGCCGGGATTTGGTTCCGGGCAGATGACTGGAGTCGGCAGCCATACGAGACGGACGCCCAAACGCCTCCTGAACAAATCCCCCATCACAAATTCCTGTAGTCCCCATGCACACAAGCCATGAGGGAAGGACGTCCTGCCCGGATTTTCATCCATGCATGTGTCGTCAACGAAGGCGGCGTCATGGGCACTCCTATGTGAATTGTAAGGTGAAACTTGAAATTTGAAATTTGAAACTTGAAATTTGAAACGGGCGTATTTACGATTTGGGAGTGGGCCGCCAAGGAGTGCTGAAATCCTGGCACAGACTGAGCCGCCGGGGAGTGCCGAAATGAGATTTCAGCACCGCCCGCAGCCCTCTGAAAAAACATGCCAAAACCTCATTTCAGCACTCCTCCCAACTCATGAAACTTGAAACTTCAATATCCATCTTTATTTCTGTACAAAAAAAGTAAGAAATGATATTATGCAAAGAATTTCAGGTCAATGGGAGAAATCATGTGTCTGATATTTTTTTCTTATGACGTGCATCCCAAGTATCGGCTGGTGATTGCCGCAAACCGGGATGAATTTTATGACCGTCCCACAAATCCCCTTGACTTCTGGGAGGATGCGCCGTATATTCTCGGAGGCCGGGATCTTAAGGGGAAAGGGACTTGGCTGGGGATGACCCGGACTGGCCGTCTGGGAGCCATCACCAATTTCAGGGACTCGGGTGCCGTGAAAACGGATGTGCCATCCAGAGGCATTCTGGTCAGTGATTTTCTTGCCGGAGACGAATCTCCGGAAGATTATCTTGAACGAATGCAGACTGTGGGACACAGATATAATGGCTTCAATCTGCTGATTGGGGATGAATCAGGGCTTTTTCATTATTCAAACCGGGGAGAGGGCATCGAGAAGATAATGCCCGGGCTGTATGGCTTGAGCAACCATCTGTTGGATACGCCATGGCCCAAGGTGGTGAAAGGGAAGGCCCAACTTTTCCCTCTGTTTGAAAAGGAGGAAATCCATGCCGAAAACGTGTTCCAGATTCTCAGGGACAGGGAGCGGCCGCCTGATAAAGACCTGCCGGATACCGGTGTGGGCCTTATGTTGGAGCGTATGCTTTCCCCTCTGTTTGTCACAAGTGAGATTTACGGAACCCGGTCATCCTCAATCATTTTGGTGGAAAGGGAGGGGAATGCAAGCTTTGCCGAGCGCACTTATGTTCCCAAAGGTGAAAACAGGGTTGAACATGAGACCCGGATATTCAGTCTGACACCATGTTCGACTTGATCTTGATCTTGCCAAATCCGAACCATTGCCGCCGGATTTGGCAATCCCGCGGGAGCAGGGGTGTAAACACTTTGCGACTTTCATAAAGGATGCCGACAAATTGCAGTTTCCAAGAGGGATTTATGCGTTTCTTTCAGAATCTTCCCATGCGTTTCAAGCTTATGATGATCTATTCGACGGTATTCATCCTTTCTGTCTGCCTCAGCGGCGGGGTCATCTATTTTTTTGTCCAGCAGACCATCAAGACCAACATCGAAAATGAATTGCAGAATACGACAACCAGCATTCTGAATATGGTGAATACGACCGCGAGGGCGTCAGTCAGGAATTCGCACTGGAGGAGCAGATGAACGTCGCGAACGACATCGCCTCCAACGCGGCCCATGCAAACAGACGCGCGGCGAATATCGCGGATTCAATGGAATATCTGGCAAAAGACGCGAATGATGTCTCCATGCGGGTGGGCGCGGCCGGCACAAATGCCGGACAGATGGGTTCTTCGACCGCTGAAGTGGCAAGATTCGCCGAAGTTCTGCTTGAACTGGTGGAGAAGTTCAAATTTTGAGGTTTGAGGTTTTAGGTTTAAGGTTTTAGGTTTACAGCTTGGAAAACAATTATGGAACTCATTGAAAATACCCTCAGACAATGGCTGGGAGATTTGCAGGGGGAATGGCCCGTCGTCCATATGGTGGGCGGCGCTGTCCGGGATCATATCCTCTCCCGGATCCCCAAAGACATTGACCTGATGTGCCAAGATGCGGAAAGATTCGCCAAACGTCTGGCGAGAACCAAGGACGCGGCAGTGGTCCCCTTTCTGAAAAAGGTGGACGAGCCTTGTTTTCGTGTGGTGGACAGGCAGAACCCCGTTTCATTCATTGACATTGCGTCAATGCGGGGGGATACAGTCACCGCGGACCTGAGTCACCGCGATTTCACCATCAACGCAGTGGCCATTCAGGTGGCGCGGGGAGGTGTCTTGGGAGAGATGATTGATCCGTTGGACGGTGTCCGCGACATGGAGCAGGGCATTGTCAGAGTCACGGGGCCTGGGGCCATCCCCTCGGATCCGCTCCGGATACTCCGCGCGTTCCGCTTTGCCGCAAGCCTTGATTTCACAATCGAACCGGAGACCCTCTCCGTGATGAGGGAGGGGGTTGAGATGCTCCGAGACACCGCTACGGAGCGGATTCAGGCGGAGTTGACGGAGATATTCAGAACGAAACGGAGCTTTCCCTTCATCCGACGGATGGATGACATGGGGGTTCTAAATGTCATTTTCCCTGAAATTAAAGCCATGAAGGGATGCGTCCAGAACGGATATCACCATCTGAATGTATGGGGCCATTCCCTGCTTGTTCTGGAACATTGTGAACATATCCTGAATCACCTTGAGGAATTTTTCGGCCCTGTGGCCCGCCAAGTCTCCGAGAATCTGAAGCCGTGCAACCGGCTGCCGTTGCTGAAACTGACGGCGCTACTGCATGATGTGGGCAAACCCGGGACCCGTGGGGTGAGGGAGGACGGCCGGATCACTTTCCATGGTCATGAAGAAGAGGGGGCGGAGATGGTTTCCGACATTGCCAAGCGACTACGGATGTCCAACCAAGATCACGACTTCGTTTATACGGTGGTGGCCGAGCATCTGCATGTGCTCAACCTCTTCTTCTCCAAAGCCAAGCCGAGCACACGGATGCGCTGGTTCCGCAAGTTGAAGGATGACTGCATCCCGCTCATCATCCACGGCATGGCCGATATCAAGGCGACCTTGGGGCCTCTGGCCACCGATGAGCGAAGGGAGAAGCATCTTCGCTGGTCAAGAGAGGCGGTGAGAAAGTATTATGAAGAGATCAAGCAGCAGTTGGAGCGGCAGAATCTCATGAACGGAAAGGATCTGATCGACATGGGCATGGCACCCGGGCCGGAGATGGGGCGGCTTCTTGGAAAAATCAGGGAAGCCCAAGACGTGGGGCAGATCAATGACCGGGAGGAGGCCCTATCACTGGCACGGGAACTGATGTCAGGAGCATAGCCCCTTTCTGCTCCCATCGGGTTGCCAAATCTGACGGCTCGGATTTGTCAATCCCCGATACTTGTCCCCGACATCTCTTATCGGGGAAAAGATGTCGGGGACAGGTCCGAACCGAACTTACGGACTGATGGAGTCGTTCCATGTTCTTTCTGCTCCCGTCGGATTGCCAAATCTGACGGCTCGGATTTGTCAATCCCCGATACTTGTCATCTGTTTTGCCATGATTTATTTTCATTAACCCGTTGGATTAAGAAAGGAGTCTTTTATGAAGTCGTACAAAACGTTTTTTTCCATTCTGTCCATCCTGCTGGCAAGCGTCTTTTTTCTTGCCGCTTGTAGCAGCGATAGCGACAGTGATAATAGTAATGATGATGATGGCGATGTGGCTGAAACAAGCTGGCACTTCGCCGTATTTTCCGACCCGCATTATTACGATACGGATCTCGGGGTGACTGGCGAAGCGTTTGAGGCGTATCTGGCCGGGGACAGGAAACTGCTGCGGGAGAGCGAGGCCATTCTCAACGCTGCCATTGACGGGATCAGAAGCGAGCCAGAGGTTGACTTCGTCATCGTTCCCGGAGACCTGACCAAGGATGGGGAGCTGTCGGGCCATCAGGAATTCGCTGCTTACCTGAAGACGCTGGAGGATGGCGGCATTCCGGTCTATGTCGTGCCCGGGAACCATGATGTGAACAATCCTCATGCCCATTCATACAGCGGCGACGAGGTGACAGACACAGCGTATGTCTCTTCTGAGGAATTTTCGGAAATTTATGCGGATTACGGCTACGGAGAATCGCTCTACCGAGACCCGAACTCCTTGAGCTATGTCGCTGAACCGGTTCCGGGTCTCTGGATCTTCGCGATGGATTCATGTCAGTACGACGAGAATGTGAGCCTTGGAAAGCCGGTCACCGGCGGGCGGTTCACCCAAGAGACCCTGGATTGGATACTGGAGAGGCTGGCCCAAGCCCAAGCGGAGAATAAAACGGTCGTGGGAATGATGCATCACGGCCTGCTGGAGCATTTCACGGGCCAGTCCGTTGCCAATCCGGGTGCGGAATATGTGGTGGAAGATTGGGGGACTCTCTCCGAGCAACTGGCTCGGGCCGGACTGAACCTGGTTTTCACGGGTCACTACCACGCCCAGGACATTACCTCAAAAACTTGGGACGACAATGGCGAAACCGTCTCGCTGACGGATGTGGAGACCGGTTCCCTTGTGAGCTATCCGAATCCGTACCGAATCGTCACGATTGATCAGGAAAATGTCGCGGAGATTGAAAGCCGATTCGTCACCGATATCGAGTATGACACCGGGGAGCTCGCTTTTCCCGACTACGCGGAAGCCTATCTGAGCGAAGGGCTTACCGGGCTGGCGTACTACACTCTGACACTACCCGCAGATCAGGGCGGCTACGGACTGGATCCGGATATGGCAACCCTCATCGCCCCTCAGATTGCCGGGGCATACACCGCCCATTATGCCGGAGATGAGGCACCAACCCCGGAGATCCTTGCCATGATCGACACCTATATGCAGAGTGACGATCCGACGGTTCAGTTTCTGGGACAGATGTTCTTGGCACTGTGGACGGATCTGCCGCCAGGAGATACCGACGCGATCATCGAAAGCTTGCAGAAGTAAGGATTCGGTGAACCCGTATCCGTTCCCGAAAAATGCGAAAGAGAAAGGACAAAATCCATGACTCGGATTTTGTCCTTTCACGTCCGCACTATAGAATCAGCAATGTGTGAATGGGAGCTTGAGTTTGCCAGTGGATTCCGGGTCAGATGACGGGAACCTCGTTTAGAGTCAATGAAGCTCAAAGAGATTGCCGGTTCCCGTCATCTGCCCGGAATGACAGGGGTGGCTGGTCAATCACCTTGGCTGTCCCTTTCGCACTCGCCTTCGGCTCTGCCAAAATTTCATTTTGGCGCTCCAGTC
>JAOZRQ010000021.1:14564-20969 GCA_029940115.1 Desulfobacterales bacterium | reverse complement strand
GGAGGTCGGACGCTTTGCCCTCTCGCCTTCGGCTCTGCCAAAATTTCATTTTGGCGCTCCAGTCGGAGGTCGGACGCTTTGCCCTCTCGCCTTCGGCTCTGCCAAAATTTCATTTTGGCACTCCAGTCGGACGCTTTGCTCTCTCGCCTTCGGCTCTGCCAAAATTTCATTTTGGCACTCCGGATCATCCTTCCAGCTCCACCACTTCAAAAGCTCCGATTCGTGCGATTCGTTGCTGGCATAGTAAACCGCACATCGGAACACATAGAGCACGCATCGGTCTATGCGCTTTTTTCGTAGCGTACAGAGATCCTCATACAACTGATGGGGATCTCTGTCTTTCAGATCGCTGATGTGACGGATGCCGATGTCGTTCAACGTCTTGGCCATGCGTTCTCCTACGCCCGGAATGGTTTGCAGATGTTTCGTCGTGTCAATTGTCAATTCGTGTTCCCTTATGTCCGAGAAAGACTGATTATAACGGATTTAGGGGAGGCCTTGAACTTGAACTCGAACGTGAACTTATACTTGAACTTGCCCACAAATGAACATTCAAGTTCACGTTCACGTTCATGGCAGGGCGGCCTCCCCGAAAAGCGTTATAATCAGGAGAAAGAACCCCGCCAACGCTCGGTTCGGATTGACAAATCCGCCGGATTTGGCAATCCGGCAGGAGCGTGTGAGGGGAACAGCTTCAGACCTGCTGAGACTCGGCAGTTCAATGGATATTCAAGCAACACGCATCATTCATCATTCCATTTTTCCCTTGTGAATCCATGAATCTCCTCAATGGTCAGGCCTGTGACTTTGGCAATCAGAGCGACTTCCAGCCCTTCCTGCAACATGTTGCGGGCGGTTTCAATCGCCTTGTGCCTTGCACCTTCAGCCCACTTCTCTTCCTGCAACAGTTCCCGGCCATGCTGATCAAACATCTGGGCTCGTTCTTCGGCTGACACGGAATCCTTCTCAATATGCTCAAATATCTTCCGGATCTCCGGCAGATGATAGTCTGTCTCCTCCACCTCCCCGTCCAGCGTGTCCTGGATCGCCAGTAGCCACTCCCGGCAGGCCTCCGGCGTGTCGTCATTCGCATATTTCGGGCACAGGTAGATCACCTTGTGGGGGATCTCTTCCAATGCGTCTCCCTTCAGGTCCCTGGGATCAAAGTCAATCATGGAGACATCCCGCCCGTGCCTGTCCCCCGAGGTCAGCACCACGATTGTGAACACCGTCATCAGGGGGCGGTGGTCCTCGGCGTTGGCGACCTGCTCCAGCAGGGCCGCGCAGTGGTAGTGCAGAAATCGGTGATAATGGTCCGGGTACCGCTCATGCTGGATGTCCACGACCACCCGGTTCTTGACATCCTGGGCGAACAGGTCGAAGCGCGACTGCACCCGGGCGATGGGCGGGGAAAACTCCTTCTCGGTCTCGACATGGTCAATCTCTATCCTGACCCCGGCCACATCCCGCACAAACGCGGTGAATATCTCCGGGTCACAGAAGGCCTTCTTGAAAATGATGCCGTAGCGGAGTGGGGCAACTTTTTTCATGTTTTTCGGTCTCCTTGATGGCTATTGAGTTTCTTTGGAACGTGAAGTCAGAATCTTTTCAGTTCATGAGGAAAAACGGTCAGGCGAAAGATGAACAGTGCCATGATCTCCACAAGAATCCCCAATATCTTGCCGATTTCCCGAATATAATAGTCCTCAATGTCAACAGAAATGGTGCCTTTGCTGTATTTCAAAAATTTCCAGACCGTGCCGGTGGTCACACATCCAAACACATAGTTGATCCCGCTTCCTTCCCGCTGGTTGAATATCCTGGACGCGAGCATCTGGGCCATGCACTGGGGGATGCCCGCGTTGATGTTCTCATTCTTCGCGGCCACCACGGTAAGCACCGGCCGGGTCAATTCCAGTTGCTGTTCCGAGGGGCTGATGATAAAGTCGCATGTGCCGGACAACCCCTGTTTCGGATCCACATTGAAACCAATCCCTGAGAACAGACTGATCTTGTTCTTCATGATTTTTCTCACCTCCACCAGAACCGGCGCGATGATGAACTCGGATCTCGCCTTGTCCGTTCCGATTGAGCGGGATAGGGGAATACAGTTCTCCAGCAGATCAGACAAAAAATCGGAGACATCATATGGTGGAGCCTCGGAAAACAGGGAAACGGTTTCTTTTATCTGAATGCCGAATCTGTTTTTTATTTCATTTAACGTAAAATCGCTGTATGACATTCTTATTCCTACATTATGAAACGTGAAACTGGTGAGGGTCACAGTCCATTTTTATGGGAGCATGACCCCGCCTCCGCCGACGATATAAGCACAAATCCAGGCATATGCCCTGAACCTTTGAACTTGAACGTGGATCTGAACTCTCAGATGCGGAGACCGCGGGGACAGAGACGGGCAGAATCTCCTCCGCGAAGCTCTGCGTTCAAAAAACGGGCCGACAAAAAATCATCAACCCTTTTACTTGATTTACAGAGGAGTGTTTGAGTGTCTGAATGTCTGAAAAGACCCACAGCAGGGATTATCCTGGCCGCGGGCATGTCCCAAAGGTTTGGAAGCCCCAAACAGCTTTTGGAATTCAGAGGCAAATATCTTATTGAATGGGTCATGGATGCCGCGTTGCACTCGGACTTGGAGAGCCTCATCCTAGTGCTGGGACATCATTTTCGGGATATCCTGCAAGCCCTTGGTGAAAAAGTCAGCCCCCGTATTCACGTCATCGTCAATCACAGATATAGTGAAGGTCAGAGTGGGTCGCTTCGCACGGGGCTTTTGAAGACCATGTCGCTGACTCCCGAGTGGCCAGTTGTCAGTGGCCAGTTGTCAGTGAACAACGGACAACGAACAACCAATAACCAGCAAGACTCCGCGACCGGGAAGGGGCTGGCGGGCTTCCCATCGGCAATGTTCCTGCTGGGAGATCAGCCTTTTGTGGATGCAGAACTGATCAACTGGCTCTTGGACCGGTTCCGGCGTTCTGACAAGGATATCTGCGTCCCTGTGTGCCACGGAAAAAGGGGAAACCCGACCCTTTTCACCCGGGCGTTCTATCCCCAGCTACTGAATATCCGTGGGGATGTCGGCGGCAGACAGGTCATCCAAGCGCATCCGGAATCCGTGCTTTATGTGGTCATTGACAATCCCCTGTATCTTCAGGATATTGATACGAGTGGGGATGTTGAGCGCCTTATGTCTGTCGGTGAAGCGTAAAGTTTGTAGTTCCGCCTTTAGGCGGTGTATCACCGCCTAAAGGCGGAACTACAAACTATCTGTAAATCCTGCACAGATCAACCAAGGTGTTTGTTCTCCGGAGTCCCTTGTTGATTGCCATCAGCACGTTGAGATCCTGAATCTTGCGAATCTCGGGCAATATCTGGAGTCCCTTGGTGCCGAACTTGAGTTCCAAGCCAGTCTCTATTCCGTTCAACAAACCTCTTATCTCACCTCTCATCTCACCTTCCTTTCTCCATTTCTCAGCCAAAGTTGCCATAACGTCACCTCCTGTTGGAGACAAGGCTGATTTCATGGCCTTGCCCAGTTCTTCCTCTGTCAGTCTTTCCGTACCTTTTACCAAATATGTGACAATAGTTTCCAGATACTCGATACCGGAACGCTTGTTCAGCAACTCATCCAAAAGAGCGAGTATATCGGGAAGCCGTTCCGGCAACTCTTCCCTGAACACATATTTCATGATCAGCAACCCGACTCGCAGAATCACTTCGCCTTTTATCTCATCATCGCTGTGGTGGGAGATGTCAATGGGCAGATAGCTGAAATCCGGAACAAAGGATTTGAATATCGGATTCATGTCAAACAGCGCCGTAAAGTCTGATGAGACATTCCATTCCGATTCTCCATGGTAAATGACTATCGGAATAATCGGGGGAAGATAAAGTGGCTCTGCCTTCCTTGTCCTTTTCCTCTTTCCCTTTGCCTTCGAGCGGTCTTCCTCGTGTTTTCTGACCACTCTTTCCCATATTCTGACCATGTAGCGCAGGACTTGGAAGGCAACAAGTCTGTCAAGGTAACTTTTATGCTCGAGCAAGGCATAGACATACGCCTTCCTTCCGTCTCTGAGACGTACCTTGCACAGGATGTCCGAAAAATGATCCCGGAGTTCCTTGTCAACAAACGAATCCTTTGCCAGTTCCAGAGAACTCAGGTCAAGCAGGGCCACAATATCCGCCGGCAGATAATTACGCAGAAAATCCCTGCTGACCTCGGGTCGAGAGAAAAAATCCCTGAAAAATTTGTCATGGGGTTTGGAAATCTCAGACATTGTCAGTTCATCTCACTTTCCTATTTTGCAATGCGTGAGGAAGTTCATCTCACTTTCCTATTTTGCAATGCGTGAGGAGTCGCGTTAAAATCTATGGTCTGATCAGACCGGGCAAAAAAGTCACCAGATCCGGAAGCAACAGCAGAAGGATGATACATAGGATATAAGCTGGCAAAAAGAAGGAGACCCCTTTGAAGACATCCTCCAGCGGCACATCTTTGGCCATGCCGCCGACCACATAGGTGGTGGCCCCGACCGGCGGGGTGACTGCTCCCAAGGTGGTGATCACGGTGATGGTCACGCCGAACCATATCGGATCATATCCGAGATGGATGGCCACCGGAAAGAAGATCGGTATGGTGATCAGAAGTAGCGCGAGCGCGTCCATGACCGCGCCGCCGATGACATAAATGCCGAAGATGATGAGCATGATCACTGCCGGCGGAACCGGAAGCCCCACCACCCATCCGGCAATCTCAAAGGGGATCCGGGTGACAGTTAGGAACTTGCCGAATATCATGGCCCCAGCCACGATCATGATCACCATGCAGGATATCCGCAAGGTGTCAGTGACCGCATTCACAAATCCCTTCCAGTTCAGCCGGCCTTGGATCAGACTGATCAGCAGGGCCAGAAATGATCCCGCAGCCCCGGCCTCTGTGGGCGTGAATATGCCGAAATAGAGTCCGAGCATGATCAGCAGAAAGAGGAGGAGCATCTCAAACGCGGCGGAAAGGGCTTTCAGTTTTTCCGCAAAGCGGGTCTTGGGTCCCACCGGCCCCCATTCCGGGTAAATACGGCATACACCGTAAACAGTGAGCATCAGGAGCATGGCCAGCACAATGCCCGCGCCGATGCCGCCGTAAAACAGTCGGGCAATCGATTGTTCGGTGGAAAGGCCGATGACGATCAGCACCACACTCGGCGGGATGACCACCCCCAAGGTGGAGCCGCAGGCGATGGCACCGGTACTCAGCTTGGGGTCATATTTGTATTTTTTCATCTGGGGCAGGGCGACAGTGGTCATGGTCGCGGCGGTGGCCGCATTCGACCCGCATATCGCCGAAAACGCGGCGCAGGCCATGACGGTGGCCATGGCGATCCCCCCGCGAATGTGGCCCACCCATCTGTAGGCCGCATGATACAGCTTCTCATTGACGCCCGAATAGAATGCGATCTGGCCCATGAAGATGAAAAGCGGGATCACGGTGAGACCGTATTTGGAAAACGTGGCCCACATCACCGTGCTGACCATGTTCAGGCTCGCCTTGAGGGAGATGACATGCCAGAAACCGCAGAATCCCACGATTCCCATGGCAAACCCCACAGGTGTGCCGAGAAAGAACAGGATGAAGAGAAGGATGATGATTCCGGTGATGCCGATAAGCGTGAGGCTCATTTTTCCTCCTTGCCATGTCTGAGCAGTTCCCTGAGAAACACCAGCGCGACAACCGCGCATCCGAAGGCCACCGCGTAGGTGAACGGATAATAGATGATCCGCAGGGTCTCCGTGACCTCCCCGGTGGTCATGAGGGTGGTCGCCTTCTTGGCAAGCTGCCACGCGGCAATGCCGAAAAAAGCGAGGCAGATGATGCTGTTGATGATGGTCAAAGCCGCTTTTGTCTTTTCGGAGAAGGTGTTGATCAACACATCCACCGCGATGTGTCCCCGTCTGAGCTGGGTATGTCCGAGCGCAAACGCGGTCACAATGGCCCCGAAAAATCCCATCAGCTCAAACGTGCCCCGGACCGGCGTCCAGATCAGACGGGATACGATGTTCGCACAGGTCAGAAGAATCATCCCGACCAGGAAACAGCCGGCGATCCAGACAAGCACGCTGTTTAAGAATTCGGTTATCTTTTCCATAATCAGATTTTTTTCCCCTTTCCACTGACCAGATCGTCTATGATTCTTTTGATCTGAGCCTTCATCTCCTCTGAGGCGGAAGCCCGCCGAATTTGCCAATCCGCCGGGAGCAGGGTGCAGGGAGCCGGGTGGCAAATGCTCGGTTCGGATTGACAAATCCGAACCATCCGCCGGGAGCAGGGAGCAGGAGCCGGGTGGCAAATGCTCGGTTCGGATTGACAAATCCGAACCATCCGCCGGG
>JAOZRQ010000021.1:0-14464 GCA_029940115.1 Desulfobacterales bacterium | reverse complement strand
GGGTGGCAAATGCTCGGTTCGGATTGACAAATCCGAACCATCCGCCGGGAGCAGGAGCCGGGTGGCAAATGCTCGGTTCGGATTGACAAATCCAAACCATCCGCCGGATTTGCCAATCCGCCGGGAGCAGGGTGCAGGGAGCCGGGTGGCAAATGCTCGGTTCGGATTGACAAATCCGAACCATCCGCCGGGAGCAGGAGCCGGGTGGCAAATGCTCGGTTCGGATTGACAAATCCAAACCATCCGCCGGATTTGCCAATCCGCCGGGAGCAGGGTGCAGGGAGCCGGGTGGCAAATGCTCGGTTCGGATTGACAAATCCGAACCATCCGCCGGGAGCAGGGAGCAGGAGCCGGGTGGCAAATGCTCGGTTCGGATTGACAAATCCGAACCATCCGCCGGATTTGCCAATCCGCCGGGAGCAGGGTTGCAAAATTGTGAACTACTGAGTTCACGTTGGAATCCTATTGCCCGGCATACTTCTTTGTAAAAGCTTTTATGTCTTCAACAATCGCCTCAGCCGGAAGCCCTTTTCCCTTTGCGTTTTGGATCCATTCATTTGTGATCGGCTCCAGCAGTTTGTCCCACTTGGCCTTCTCCTCTTTTGGCAGTTCGATGAACTCAACCTTATGCGTTTTTTTGGACCACTCGTTGGCCTCTTTCACATGATCATCCATGTAATCCCCTGTCCACTTGGCCTGTTCGACGCTCATATCCGCCATGACCTTCTGAACATCTTTGGGCAGTGCGTTCCATGAATCGATGTTCATCACCACCGCGAAGGGATAGATCACGGTGTCGGTCATTGTCACATACCGGCAGATTTCGGCGAATTTGAAGTCCTTCATCACCTCAAGGGAGGAGAAGAGCCCTTGGACCACGCCCTTCTGCAAGGATTCCGGTGTGGCGGACATTGGCATCCCCACTTGGTTGGCCCCCCATGCCTTCAGAATCCGGGCGGCTCCTCCTGACGCGCGCAGGTCCGTCCCTTTCATGTCATCCAAGTTTCTTATCGGCTTCTTGCACATGACATTGGCCGGCGCGGTGGTGAACATGGTCAGGACCTTCACCTTTGCAAAGGCTTTCGGCTTATATTTTTTGTAAATCTCCCACAGCACAAGGCTGCCGACCTTCGCACTCGGGATTCCCAAGGGAAGGCTGGTCGCGTTGGTGATCAGAAAACGTCCGGGCTGATAGGCCATGCAGAGACACCCGATATCGGCCTGTCCTTCGATCACCCCGTCCATCATCCCTTTGGCCCCCAGTAGTGTGCCGCCGGGGTATGTGTTGATGGCAACCTTGCCACCGGTTCGTTTTTCCACCTCTTTCTTCCATTGTTCCATCTGGACACAGGGGAAGGTCGGGGCAGGGGGAAAATTCGCATAGCTGAGTGTCACAGGCCCAGCCGCGACAATTGGCGCTAAAGCCGCCGCGACCAGCGCGGCAACAAATACTCCGACAAAGAAACATCCCAGTTTCAATCTCATTTTCTTTAAACCTCCTTTAAATTAAAAATGATTGATGATTAAACTTCCATGAAAAAAACACAGCTTTTGAATAATGAATCCCTGTGTACAGGACAGAAGGTGGGAAACCCGGCTTTTTCCCAAACAGGCAGAATCCCCAACTGCGAGAAAAAGCCGGGTTTCCAATCATTTTTTTTGTCCTGTACACAGATAAATCCATGATAAACACAAAACGTACTTACATCAATGTTTTTTTATAATTCGACTGAAATTCTCTGATTAAGGTCAAGCCAGTCACGGGTGGCGAAGGTGGAAAAGGGCGATCACCATCCTCGGCACCATTTTCAACCTTCGGCATCATCCAGACAACAAAAAAAGGCGCAAACTCAGGGTTTGCGCCTTTTTTCTCATGTTTTATGGTGCCGAAGGCCGGACTCGAACCGGCACGGGCGTCGCCCACTACCCCCTCAAGATAGCGTGTCTACCAGATTCCACCACTTCGGCATGGTGTCAATAAATGCCTGCCTTGTTTCTGAACACGATACTTACCCTATTCAGAATCAAGTGTCAAGTTTTTTTTTCAAAAAAAATTCTTCCTTGCAATTTTTTTTGTGATTCGGCCAATTAGCTGTAAGTACCTGGGCATATATTTTCAGGTATTTTGTCAAAGAGAAAGAGGCAGAAATCAAGTTTTGGCATCCTTCAGTTTACAGTTTTTTGAGATCAAAAAGTGCAAACCACTTTTCATGCAAAATGAAGGATGCCCAAGTTTTCTCAAAAAACTTGGCTTCTTGGGACACAAGAAAAATCCTTGAAAACTTTTGCCCGGGTACTTAAACTCTCATCAGTCATAAGTTCTCGTAACATGCTGAAATCATTGACAGCCGAAAGGCAGTCACAAAATCCCGGGTGCCAGTGATTTCAGACACTTGCGGGAATGTCTTTCAGAATTTCCAGAGAACTTATGATTCACGAGTTAAACTGTAAATCTCAGAGCTTACAGCTTTGACTCTTGTCAGTTTTGCGGATTCTCTCCGGTGTCAGACGGTTGGCTCTCAGACTTCGGAGCCGCCGTATTCTGTCCCTTGTCGCTTGTGTCGGGCAGGGCTGGACTCTCCATGGGGGCCTTAACGTCTGTCATGACAGAGCTTCCACCAGTTTTTTGGCTGGAAACATAGGCAAGCCCCAAAGAGGTGATCATAAAGAGAATTGCCGCCACAGTTGTCAACTTGCTCAGAAAAGTTGACGCGCCTGTACTGCCAAAAAGCGTCTGGCCGCCTCCTCCTCCGAAGGCAGCACCCATATCCGCCCCTTTGCCAGTCTGCAACAACACAATCATAATCAGCGCAACACAGACGATCACATGAACAACAACTAATAGTATTGACATGGCAGATTTTCACTCTCCGTTTTGAAACGTGGTGCGTGAGACGTGATGCATACCATATCTGTCACGCATCACGTTTCACGCATCACGTTTCACGCATCATTAATAATGAACAATCTTGCTGAATGTCTCAGCATCCAGACTTGCGCCTCCAACGAGGGCACCGTCAATGTCCGGCATGGCCATCAGCTCAGTGATGTTGTCCGGCTTGACACTCCCTCCATACAATATTCGGATGGACTTGGCAAGCCCTTTTTCAAATTTTTTTTCAATCAGGGAACGCAGAAACAGGTGGACCTCTTGGGCCTGCTCACGGGTGGCCGTCTTGCCAGTTCCGATGGCCCATATCGGTTCATACGCAATCACCAAAGTTTCCATATCCGCTGACGAAAACCCTTTTAATCCTTTTGTGACCTGTTTGTCAAGCACAGAAAACGTCTCTTTTGATTCACGCTCTTTTTCAGATTCCCCGATGCATAAGACCGG
This sequence comes from Desulfobacterales bacterium, assembly GCA_029940115.1. Lineage (GTDB taxonomy): Bacteria > Desulfobacterota > Desulfobacteria > Desulfobacterales > 4be13 > JAOZRQ01. The sequence goes on along the minus strand of JAOZRQ010000021.1, from coordinate 11,127 downwards.
TGTCAAATCTGATTTGATGGCCGCGCTTATCTTTTTGTTCATCGTCTCATCGGTCTCACCAAAATATTGTCGCCGTTCGGAATGGCCGATGATCACATATGTGCATCCGGCAGATGCGAGCATGGCGGGTGATATTTCACCGGTGTAGGCCCCTTCAGTCTCCCAGAACAGGTTCTGCGCGCCCAAGGAAACTTGGCTTCCCTTGAGGGTCTCGGCTACCAAGGCGAGCCCTGTGAACGGCGGGGCAATCATCACGTCCCTGTCTGTCACGTCCGCCACGAGCCGGGCCAGTTGTCCCGCTGTCTCCACCGCCTCGGGACAGGTCTTGAACATTTTCCAGTTTCCCGCGATCAGGGGGATTCTGTTCTCCATATTGTTATCTCCTTTTTTATAGCTCAAAGCTGCAAAGACCAATTTTTATCCGATCATTCAAACTTTCTCCCAATGGGTTGAGATATACTCATGCGCCTCTCTGGTGTTCAATTGCTGAGTTGAATTCCCTGTGCGAAGGAAAAATGTGAACCATAAATGAAGGATGCCCACTTTTTCAGCCAATTCCAGCGGAAACACAGCCGGATGCTTCCTGCTGTGAGCCGGTTTTCCCTTGGATGAGAGAAAATTCTCCACTGTGAATTTTGTCAACATAGGTCTGATCATCCTCTGTTTGACATTTTAAGTCCTTGTCAGAGAAACTATTGTTGAATCTATATGACTTGATACAATAATTGTTGACTGGATTCAGCGTGAGGTTAATCCTGTTTTTCTGAGTACAGGACAAAAAATTGGGAATGGGCGAGAAACCCGGCTTTTTCCCAAACGGGCGGACCTCCCAACTGCAGGAAAAAGCCGGGTTTCTTTTCCCAATCATTTTTTTGTCCTGTACACAGCCTGTTTTTAGTATCAAGTCATATGGCTATTGCAATAAAAAAACTTGGTTTCTTGAAACATTCCGCGGGACGGCTCGGATTTGCCAATCCGAGTCGAGCAGGCAGGGCCGCTTCACTTAGTGCTTGATTCCAGAAATGATGTCCGGGTTAAACTATAAGGAGGACCCGGACATTGTTTCTGGAATTGTGTACTTGGATTGGCAACTCCAATCCTGCCGCCGGATTTGGCAATCCGGCGGGAGCAACGTGTGGCATAGATGGCCGAAATGAAGATCAATGCCATGTGGGGAAGCCTCTTATGGTCTAAAGTTGCGAGCCGATCATGGCCGCGAGATCAACCATCCTGTGGGAGTATCCGGATTCGTTGTCGTACCAGGAGAGCACCTTCACCATGTTGTCAATGGTGTATGTTGTGGGCGCATCTACGATGGAGGACAAGCCTGATCCATTGAAATCGGTGGAGACCAGGGGGAGGTCGCTGTATCCGAGAATACCCGAAAGCGGACCTTCAGACGCGGTTTTCAGCGCGTCATTCACATCAGACGCGGTGACTCCGGATTTTTCCACCGTCGCGACAAAGTCAACAATGGAGACATTCGGCGTGGGGACCCGGATCGCCAGTCCGTTCAGTTTGCCGGCCAGTTCAGGAAGCACCAAGGAGACGGCCTTGGCCGCACCAGTGGTGGTCGGAATCATGGAGAGCGCGGCGGCCCTGGCCCTGCGAAGATCCTTGTGAGGGAAATCAAGGAGACGCTGATCCCCTGTGTAGGCATGGATGGTGGTCATCAGTCCACACTTTATCCCGAAGTTCTCAAGAAGCACCTTGGCCACCGGCGCGAGGCAGTTGGTGGTGCAGGAGGCATTGGATATCACATGATGCTGGCGGGGATCATACCGGTTTGCGTTGACCCCCATGACGATGGTGATATTCGGATCTTTGGCCGGCGCGGAGATGATCACTTTGCGGGCCCCGGCCGTAAGATGCTTTGATGCGCTTTCCGTGTCCCTGAAAAGCCCGGTGCACTCCGCGACAATGTCAACCCCCGCATCTTTCCATCCAATTTGTGCAGGGTCTTTCACGGATGTGACGGCAACCGTTTTTCCCGCCACTTCAATTCCCCCCTCTCTATGCGCAACATCCTCACCCAGTCTGCCATGGACAGAATCATACATCAGCAGATGGGCCATCGTGGCCGGATCCATGAGATCATTGATCGCCACAACCTCAACATCAGGGTGATTCATGGCAACCCTGAAGACCAGCCGGCCGATCCTTCCAAAGCCGTTGATACCTATTTTTATGCTCATTTGTGTTGTCTCCCCTGTAAGCTGTAAGCAAGTACTTGGCCATATGTTTTCAGGTGTTTGCCATATGGTCGCTCCGGAGTGCAGTTTGGCACTCCGGACAATCCCCAGTCAAAGGCCTTATGAGGAAAATCCCGGAAAACTTTTGGCCGGGTACTTGTAAAGTGTAAGTTGCAAGACGAATGTCCGAAATTTGGAATTCCAAGTTCAAAGCTTTGAGCTTCGAGCTTACCGCTTGACAATCAGCTCCGTTTGTTTCCTTTCAAAATCCCGCTTGCCAGAGATATGCTCTTTCTGCCGAAGGTCTCCACACATTCCGCAAGCTTGATGAGAGTCGTTCCTTCCCGGGAATTGACCGCTTTGATCAGAATGGGAAGGTTCACCCCGGATATGACCTCCACCCGCCCTTCTTCAAGAAATGAATAGCTTAAATTGGAAGGGGTCCCCCCGAACATGTCCGTCATGATCAACACCCCCTCTTTCAGTCTGACCTTCTTTATGCCGTCAGCAATCTTTTTGCGTAATTTCTCCGCGTCCTCATTTATGTCTATCGAGACAGACAACACCGCCTCGGGGCGTCTGCCGAGAACAAATTCGGAAGCGTCAACGAGCGCATCACCGAGTTGAGCATGTGTAACAATAACTATACCAATCACTTGTTATCCTGATTTGTTTTTCTTGACTTCCATTAACTCCGTGCCCACAGATGTTCACGGGCAGGGCCCAAAAAGCGTTATAATCAGTCGTTTGGAACGATTTGCAAAATCGTTCTACAGTAAAAATCAGTCGTTTGGAACGATTTGCAAAATCGTTCTACAGCAAAGTGCAAACTGACAAATGAAGGATGCCAAACTTAGTTTCTTATTTCAATATCACGATGGGCAATCTCAACCCGTCGCCCCGGTTTGTTTATATGCTCAAACAATGCTTGGGCAATCGCCACAGATCTGTGGCATCCCCCGGTACACCCGATCCCGACGGTCAGATAGGCTTTTCCCTCCTTTTCATACAAAGGGATCAGATAATCGAGCAGATTGAGATATTTGTTCAAGAATGTCACCGTTTCTCCGCGATTGAGCACATAAGCCTTGACGACCTCTGTTTTTCCGTCGAGCTCCCTCAGCTCAGGGACAAAATAGGGGTTTGCAAGAAAGCGGACATCCATCACCAGATCCGCATCGTCTGGAATCCCATATTTGAAACCGAACGACAGAATGTTGATCTTCATCAGCGCATGTTTTCGGACCTTTTGGGCGATATCGAGAATGACAGATTTCAGCTTGTGAACATTGTAATTGGAGGTGTTGATGATTCTGTGCGCCGATTCTCTCAGATCCTTCAAATGATGCTGTTCCGTGCGAATGCCATCAACAAGGCTTTTGTTCTCAGAGAGCGGATGATATCTTCGCGTCTCGCTGTACCGCTTCAGCAAGACTTTTTCATCCGCCTCAAGGAACAGGATTTCAAAATCATACCCACTCTGGGGGAGTGAGTCGAATACGGACTGATGGGTGGAAAGAAAGCTTTTTTCACGAAGGTCCATGACAAAGGCAAGACCTGCGATTTCCGAATTGCTCTCAATCGGCAGTTTCAAGAACTTGGGAAGAAGCGCGGCCGGCATGTTGTCCACACAATAAAACCTTGCATCCTCAAATGCTGCGATCGCCGTGCTCTTACCGGATCCTGAAAGCCCTGTGATAATAAAGATCTTTAATTTTTTCATGTCCATTGTCAGTCATTCACAACCGGGGCTTTTCAGAATGCCCCAAAAACCAGGTCCTTTCAAGAACCCGGTTCTTCAGATACAAAGAAACTCGGTTTCAGGCCCCGATAAAAGATGTCGAGGGCAAGCTTCAGGGGGACTGGGCGATCAGTCTTCCATGCTTGTCCCCGACATCCCCGATGAAAAACGTCGGGGACAAGCTATCGGGGAACGCGGCATCATGTCAGAAACCGGGTTTCTCAAATGCTCCAAGGGGCGTATTTATAAGTTGGGGAGTCCCCAAACAGCCTAGAAACTCATTTTGGGATGGATCCCCTGCGGGACTGGACAGATTGTGCATGCCGACCCCGGCAATGAATTGCCGGGCTGTTCTCACAAGTCCCTCCGGGACAATTCCCCCAACTTGCAAATGCGCCCGCTCCAAGGATTAAAAACCTTCATCCGCCTCTTTGATGATGCTGAGGATCTCATCTGGGTCAGCGGCGTTCAAAAGCCTCCCTCTCAAAGGCTCGTTTTTCAGGATTCTTGTAATCTGTGCAAGAAGCCTCAGATGGAAAGTGGTCGCCTCTTCCGGGGTCACCAGAAGAAAAAAGATACGGGTGGGCCGGCCGTCTATGGACTCAAAGTCAAGTCCTTTCCGGCTCAGACCAAATCCGATAGCTGGTGATTCCAGAACCTTGACTTTGCCGTGGGGGATGCCGATGCCCCCATCTATGCCGGTACTCCCCAAGCGTTCCCTTTCCATGAGAACCTGTACAAGTTCCTCATGCGGCAGACCCGCGATCCGGGCCACCGGACTCGCCAATTCCTTGATAACCCCTCTCTTGTCCTGTGCCTTCAAGTCCACAAGAACCGCTTCTTTTTTCAAAAAGTCGAGAATCTTCATATCAATTACCACTTGCCAGTTGTCCGTTGATCATTGCTCACTGGCCACTGACAACTGACCACTGTTCAGTTGCTGGGTTGAATCAGTCCGTAATGGCCATCCTTTCGGCGGTAAAGGACATTCACCCGGTCCGTTCTGGCGTTCGTGAACACCAGGAAATGACCGTTCATGAGCTCCAACTGCATGGCCGCCTCTTCCACATCCATCGGTTTGTATTCAATGTTCTTGACCTTTACCTGCCTTTCCGCTTCATCCGGTTCTTCCTCCAGAGGCATTTCCCTTTCAGCAATGATCTCTGCGACTCTGGTTTTGTTCCCTCCCCTGCGTTCCCTGATCTTCTGCTTGCTCTTCTTGATCTGCTTCTCGAGCTTGTCCAAGACCATGTCAATGGCCGAATACATGTCGTTTGTCTCCTCCTTGCCATTGATCTTCAGCCTGTCACCGATGATGTTCACCTCGGCGATGTGACGAAACTTCTCGACCGAAAGCACGACGTTGGCTTCCGCAGGGTTGTCGAGAAATTTGTCAAACCGGTCAAGCTTGTTGCCGACATAAGATTTCAGGGTTTCCGAGGGGTCAAGGTTTTTAAAAGTCACAGATGTCTGCATGTCGAATTTCTCCTCTGCAAATCGAAACATGAAATGTGAAAGTTGCCATCTTTCATTTTGCCCAAAAAGTGGGGCATCCTTCATCCATCAGTTCACAGTTTTTTCATCAGTTTCAAGTTTCAAGTTTCAAGTTTCATACCTGCCTGCGTTTGTTTGATGGCAATATCTTCATCATCTCCCGATACTTGGCCACCGTCCGCCGGGCAATGTCAATGTTCTCCTTCTCCAGCATCCTTGATATTTTGTCATCGCTGTGGGGCTTTCGGGGATCTTCGCTTTCAATGATCTGCTTTATTTTTTCCTGGACACTGGTTGACGAGATCGTCTCACCCCCGTTCATTCGGTTGATGGAACTGTTGAAAAAATATTTCAACTCGAAAATGCCTTGTGGGGTGTAAACATATTTGTTTGTTGTCACCCTGCTGATTGTGGATTCATGCATGTCAATGTCTTCCGCCACATCCCGGAGCACCATTGGCTTCAGATGGGTAATCCCTTTTTCGAAAAAATCTCGCTGAAACTTCATGATGCTATCCATCACTCTGTAAATGGTCTTCTGTCGCTGATGGATGCTCTTGATCAGCCAAGCTGCGGACCGAAGTTTTTCCTGCATGTATTCTCTGACGCTTTCGGTAAGATCGCCGTCCTTTTCCACAAGGTTATGATAAAGCGGACTCACACGAAGCTTGGGCATGCCGTCATCGTTCAGCACGATCATGAAATCATCTTCCAATTTGTAAACATAAATGTCAGGTTCAATATACTGAGGATCCTCATCGCTGAACTGGTTGCCAGGTCTGGGGTCAAGTCCCTTGATGACATTCACTGCAAAAATGACCTCTTCCAAATTTGCCTTCAATTCTCTGCATATGGCATTGTAATTTTTGTTTTCAAGGTGGTGAAGATGATTTTCAATGATGTCAGTGACAATGGAGTCATCGAATCCAAGCCGCCATGCCTGTGTCAGCAGGCATTCTGTCAGATTTCTGGAACATATGCCGACCGGATCAAAGGTCTGCAACAGCGACAAGACCTCCTCCACTTTTTCGGGTGAGGATTCGCTCAATCTGGCGGTTTCCTCCACCGGAATGTCCAAGTAGCCGTTCTTGCTGAGATTTCCGACAATAAGGCTTCCGATCTGCTTCTCCTCATCTGTGGGGGATGTCATCATCAACTGCCAGAGAAGATGATCGGTCAGAGATTTTCTGGTTGAGAGAAATGCCTCAAACTTCGGTGCGTCCCTCTCCTCTGTCTCAAAACTGATCTTCTCGGCCGCATTGTATTCGTCAATGTAATTGCTCCAATCAAGGATGCGCTCCTCTATTGTGACCTCTTTTTCCGAAGATGTGTCATCCGTCATTTCAAAAGGGTCTGACTCCTGGTCGTCTTCAGGAAAAACCTCATCCGTGACATCATCCAGAGCCGGGTTTTCCTCCAGTTCATGGTGAATCAGTTCCATCAATTCCAGTCTGGAGAGTTGCAAAAGCTTTACCGCCATCTGGAGATGTGGCGTCATGACCAAGCTCTGGTTCAGTTTGGCATATTGTTTTAATTCTATTCCCATTTTTTGAAATATGAAATATGAAGGATGAAGGATGAAGGATAAAATATGAAATATGAAAGATGAAGTGTGAAAGAACTTCACCCTCATCCTTCATATTTCATCCTTCACATTTCATCCCTCATATTTCATCCTTCATATTTCATCCTTCATATTTCATCCCTCATCCTTCCTTTCACAGCCTGAACTCATCCCCCAGATAAATGCGTCGGGCTGTCTCACTTGCGGCTATCTTTTCGGGAGAACCGGATTCAATGACCTTCCCATCATTTAATATATATGCGTTGTCACACGCGCCGAGTGTCTCCCTCACATTATGGTCGGAAATCAGCACCCCGATCCCCCGCTGTTTCAGATGGGCAATGATCTGCTTGATGTCAATGACCGCCAACGGATCAACCCCTGCAAAGGGTTCATCCAGAAGGATGAAGGAGGGGTCCGTGGCGAGGGCCCGGCTGATTTCCAAGCGTCGGCGTTCACCTCCGGAAAGCAGACTCGCCTTCTGGTCCGAAAGGCGTCTGATGCCCAGCTCATCCAGAAGCATATCTGCACGATCTGCCTGCTCTGATTTTGAAAGCAGCCTCATTTTCCCACGGCTTCCGTTCCCATCTTCAAATCGGGGAACGATCTCAAGGATCGCCATGATATTCTGTCTCACCGTGAGTTTTCTGAATATGGAGGTTTCTTGGGGAAGATAGCCGACTCCTTTGCGCGCTCTCAGATACATAGGGTAATCTGTGATATCCTCGTCGTCAAGAAAAACTTGTCCCCCGTCCGGTTTTACCATCCCGACGGTCATATAGAAGGTGGTGGTCTTCCCTGCGCCGTTCGGTCCCAGCAAGCCCACCACATCACCGCTTCTGAGCTTCAGGTCCACAGCATTGACAACCCGCCTGTCATGATAAATTTTGACCAGATTGTGAATCGATAATTTTGCCATTTGTCAGTAGTACAGCAATTCATAAGTTCGTCACCCCCTTCGGCTCCCGCCGGATTGCCAAATCCGGCGGCTCGGATCTGCCAATCCGAGCCGGGCGAGGGGTACGAACTTACAAAGTGTAGTAGTACACCAATTCGTAAGTTCGTCACCCCTTCGGCTCCCGCCGGATTGCCAAATCCGTCAATCCGAGCCGATCAAGGGGGTACGAATTTAAAAAGTGATGTAGTAGGTTGTTGTCCGTTGTTGGTTGTCCGTTGTCAGAGGTCGTTGTTCGTTGTCAGTGAGGTGGCCCGCACCATAAAGGCCAGCTACCAGAACCCAGAAGCTAATCTATCCCCTTTTCACCCGGATAGACATCGGCTGTCACCGGTTTGCCTCCATTGCTTTCCACTTTGATGCGTCCCTCATTCCGGTGAAAAATGATTTTTGATCCGGAAACGGAACTCATCCCCATGGTAATCCGTGAGTCAGAACCTGACAGGACAAGAATCCGATCGCTTGTTGTATATACCGCCTGATCCGTTTCCGCCAGTTTGTCATCGAATTCTATCCTGACATTCCCCGTTGCCACGATTTTTTCAATGGATTCCTCTGACTGGGCCGATTTTTTTTTGTTCCCCATATCCCTGTAAAGAATCCTGAGATTGCCGGCTCTGATGACGGTATCCCCTTGGACGGCTCTGACATTTCCGGTAAATTCGGCATATTTCGCCTCACTGTCAACCACCAAGGTTTCTGATGAAATATGAATTCTTTCCTTACTGCCTGTGTTCAGCGAGGCATTGCCGGCATGCACCGGGATCACACAGGCAAATGCCAAGATAATAACGGTCAAGAGCAGAACCGGACCTATCCCGCGCGTCGTCAATTGTTTCCAAGGTAACATCTTTATGCAGACGCCCCCTTCATTCATGGGTTTACACTTTTCAGTTTGTAGTTCCGCCCGATAAAAGACGTCGAGGGCATGCTTCAGGCAGTGCGGCACCGCCTGAAGGCGGGACTGCAAAACTACTTTCAGGCAAAATGAAGGATGCCCCAATTACTTACAAGGTGACATCTTTATGCAACATCCCCTTGACGCCCCCTTCAAATACCGTTCGGTTTGTGTTCAAGTCAAAAGACATGGAATCTGCAACAAGGTCAAATCCGCCCCCTGTGATTTTCACTGGCGCTTTTGAGGAAAAGACGCGTGAGTCATACTGATAGCGGAGTTCTTGGGTGTCAAGCCTGTAATCCCCGTTTTTCAATACCACATCCCCAGTCACTTCAATGTCATTTGAATCGGTTTTCAAAATTCCCTGATTTGCCTTGAGATGAACATCTCTTTCATCTTTGACAAAGAAAGTCAGCGAGAGATCCTCAAAAACCGCCTGTTTTTTTTCATTCATGTAACGCACAGACCCCGCGTCCAAGGCCCATTCTTTGACCCCATTTCGCGTGGATGTCTGATGCACTTTGCCGATGGATACGCTTGCGCCATCCTTGATCAGCGAGACAAGCTTGTCAGGATTGTCTGACAGTTGACGGTATTTCACAAAAACTGCCGTGACAACACCTATTATAATAAGGATGGCGAAAAGCAGAAAGAACTTTATTCTTTTTTGATTTTTGTTTCTTGTATTGGCCATTTGTATAAGGGAAACCCGGTTTCTGAAACAGCGTCACCGTCCAATCCTGTGTACAACAACTTGGATGGGCCAGAAATCCGGCTTTTTCCCGAATGGGGGTCGAGTCGTTCCTGCCAGAAAAAGCCGGGTTTCTTCACCCTACAGATACTTTCCCACCACCTTTTCCCAAAGCCCCTGGGCTTTGAGAATGGCCTCGCAAACCTCCCTGACCGCGCCGGCCCCACCTCTGCAAATGGTCATCATATCCGCATGGCCAAGAACGGTGTCATGCGCGTCGGCCACCGCGATGGCAAGCCCCACTCGCTTCATCACGGAAATATCCAGCAGGTCATCCCCGACAAACGCGACCTCCTCAGCTGACACGCCAGTCTGTTTCAGAATCTGTTCAAGCAACGCGCCTTTGTCAATGATCCCCTCGAATATGAGGTCAATGCCGAGATTTTTGCACCGGTGGCGGAGCGCATCGGATGTTCTTCCCGTGATGATTCCCGCCTTTATCCCCGCCTTCATCAGAAATCTGAGGCCCAAGCCATCCCTGACATTGAACCCTTTGGTTTCCGCGCCGCTGTCACTGTAAATGATGCTGCCGTCTGTAAGGACGCCGTCCACATCCAAGAGCACGAGCTTTATCCGTCTGAGCTTTTCAGAAATGTCTGGTTTCAGAAAGTTCGCATCTTTGACCGCGTTCCTGATGGCCTTGAGTTGCGAAAGCAACTCATGCAGGCTGTCGAGCCTCAATGAATTGGGGCCGTCACACAGGGCCTTGTCCGGATCCGTGTGAACTTCCAAGAATATGCCGTCTGCTCCCGCGGCCACAGCCGCCCGGGCAAGGATCGGGGCAAACTCCCGTTGACCACCGGAACTTCCGCTGGCCCCTCCGGGAAGTTGAACACTGTGGGTGGCATCGAATATGACGGGCCATCCGGTATCCTGCATGATCTTTATCCCGCGAAAGTCGGCAACCAGATTGTTGTATCCGAACATCGAGCCCCGTTCTGTGAGCAGAATCCGGCTGTTTCCCGCGGAACTCACCTTCTCCACCACGTTTGCCATGTCCCAGGGGGCAAGAAACTGCCCTTTCTTGATATTAACAGGTTTTCCTGTTTTTGCAACCGCTAAAATGAAATCCGTCTGTCTGCACAGAAAGGCAGGGATCTGGATGATGTCCAGCACCCGGGCCGCGAGGGCGATTTCACTGATCCGATGCACATCTGAAAGGATGCTGATGCCGAGTTCTGACTTGATGCGGTTGAGAATTTCAAGCCCATCCGTCATCCCGGGGCCTCTGAAAGAGCGGATGGATGTGCGGTTCGCCTTGTCATAAGATGCCTTGAACACAAAAGGGATGCCCAATTTCCGGGTGAGTTCCTTGAGAAATGAGGCGATCCCAAATGTCGTTTCATAATCTTCAATGACACACGGACCTGAAATCAGGATAAGGGGATGGCCCTTTCCCACCAGAATATGTTCCATTTTGACAGTATGATCCATTTTTCATCTTTCAGCGTCTGGGGAAAATGTAAATTTGAACTTATAAGTACCTGGCCAAAAGTTTTCCAGGATTTTGTTTCACACAAAGGCGCAAGGCA
>JAOZRQ010000792.1 GCA_029940115.1 Desulfobacterales bacterium | reverse complement strand
CTCAGACTTCGGCGAGCTCTGTCGAGTCGTCGAGTCGTCGAACGAATGGCCGGGCTGTTCTCAGCAGTCCCCACGGGACTCCCCCAACTCATAAATACGCCCGGTTCCAGCCGGTCGGGAAAACGCCGTCCTCTGCGTTCAAGAAACGGCTTCAAACCACAAAATCCGTTAGAATCAGTCTTGTTTTTGTCCTGCACAGGACAAAAAGTTGTGTGATAGGGCGAGAAACCCGGCTTTTTCATGCCAGAAAGCCAAGTTTGTCCTGTACATGCCCATACATTCTGGATAACAGAAAAAGAGAAGGAGATCAAGCGTGGAAATGAGATGAACGGAGGATTTTGGGGAAAAAGCGAAAAAGCTTTGCATTTTTTTGTCTGTATGATATAAATTTTGGAAAAAAATATTTCACGTTCACGGCTCCCCAAATCCGTTATGATCAGGAAAATTCATAGGCAAGTACTGGGGTGATGAAAATGTTGCCAACATTCTCAAAAGTTGATCCCCCACATTTTGCAAGTGGCTGATTTTCAAGCCAAAAAAATGAGGGGAACAAAAATGGGATCACAATCGGCAACCCTTTTTGTGACATTTTCATCAGCCCAGGTAAGTATGTCGGGGCATGCTTTTGGCCGGGTACTTACCTTTAAATTCGGAAAGACCATGGAAAAGGTTATTGATACCCATCAAACCAGATTCATCATCAGTTCCCAGTATTTCCTCTATTTTGGGATACTCGGGATTTCCTTGCCCTATTTCAATCTCTACTGCTATCATCTCGGTTTCACCGGATTTCAGATTGGGCTTCTCTCGGCCTTGAAATCGGTGGTGATGGTGATATTCTCCCTCATGTGGGGAGGAATTGCCGACCGATTTCAGAACAGAAGAACGATATTCATCGCGTGTCATTTCGTCAGCACGGGGATCTGGGCGTTCTATTTCCTGACCGCCGATTTCCGGCAGATGCTCCTTATCGCCGTCTGTCATGGAATATTTCATGCCCCGCTCATCGCCTTTCTGGAAGCCTTCACCATGGACCTGCTCGGCAATGAAAAGAGAAGCTATGGAAAGATAAGGGTCTGGGGGACCCTCTCCTTTATCGCCGCCACCCTCATTCTCGGCAAGATCATTGACATCTGGTCGTTGAGGGTCATTCTTGTCCTGATACTGGCCGGATCGCTGATCCAGTCGTTTTTCGCCATCCGAATCCCTGAAGCTCGACACCCGAAACCTGAAACTCAAAACTTGAAACTCGACACTCGGCCCCAGTTTCAAGTTTCAAGTTTCAAGTTTCAGATTTTCCTGCTCTGCGCGTTTCTGATGCTCGTCAGTCATGGAGCCTATTATGGTTTTTTTTCCATACATCTTGAGAACCTCGGATATGGGAGCACATTCATCGGCATTGCCTGGGCCTTGTCCGCTGCCTCCGAAATTCTGGTCATGATCTTTTCGGACAGGATATTCAGACGGTTTCCCGTTGAACATGTGCTGATCTTCTCATTCATGGTCGCGACCTGTCGTTGGTTTGCCCTCTTCTTTGTCGCCTCGCCTCTTCTCATCCTGATCTCACAGCTTCTCCACGCGTTCACATATGGCACATTTCACATTGCCAGCATCCTTTACATTGACCGATTGAGCCCGGATGGGGCCAAGACAACCGGACAGGTTGTGAACAATGCCGTGACCTACGGGCTGGGGATGATGGTCGGTTTTTTGGGGAATGGATATCTGTATGAACAGATGGACTCTTTTTCCCTGTTTGCGGTAAGTGCCTTCACAGCCCTTGCCGGCGGGGTGATCCTCAGCGTCTCCTATCGGAAGTCGAAATAGAGAAACCGAGTTTCTTTGGGACACAAGTTTAGCTTTCACTTTCACAAGTCCTGCGGGACAATGAAAGAACGATCCCCCAACTTGTGAATGCGCCCCCTCACAAACTCTTAAACTCACAAACTTTTAAACTTGATTTACATAGGAGCGTCCATGACATCGCCCGGCGACGACACATGCATGGATGAAAATCCAGTCTGGAGATTCCGGACAAAGGCGGAATTGTTCGATTCCGGCATGAACATGAATTGGTGGGGACGGATGTTTTTGGAGGGATGAAGGACAAAGGCTGAAGGCTGGACAAACTTGTGCCGAAGTCAATTTTGAACTTCTGAATGAGGCGAAAGAGATATTTAAAACCGATCTCATGCCCGACAGAATCAATCCGGGCCGATCAAGGAGGGGATGAATTCACAAATTGATCGGACGAGTTTGCAGTTCCGCCTTCAGGCTGTGTAGCACCGCCGAGAGGCGGAACTGCAAACTCCTCAATTCACCCGAAAGTGCAAACTACTTTTCAGGCAAAATG
>JAOZRQ010000276.1:7663-8846 GCA_029940115.1 Desulfobacterales bacterium | reverse complement strand
GCACGGGCATGTTCACGGGCACGGGCATGTTCACGGGCACGGGCATGTTCACGGGTCATCTATGAGGAACAGAATCACCATTCCCGATCCATTTCTATGGGACTATGAGCAACCGCCGGATGATCTGTTGTGGCGTTTGCAAAGAATTGCGGATTTTTTTCCTGCCTGCGGAACCGACAGAGGGACTCTCTCACTTCTCTGGCAACACAGGGGCAGCTTGAAAGTTGAGGAGGAAAAACAGAGACTTATCCGCATGTATCATCGCGTCCAGACGGAGAAATGCTCGGGACAGGCTTTGTCGGGGAAATGCCAAGGCCAGACAGATCAGCGGGAGAGAAATTGCATGATGAGACAACCGATCCGATCCATTGAAGACAACCGGATTCTCACTCCAACACAGAAAGCCTTTCTCCGAGCTTTTTCGACCTCGGAATTGAGCGGGGTGTACAGACTTTCAGGCGGGACTGCGTTGAGTGCGTTTTATCTTGAGCATCGCCTATCCGATGATCTCGATTTTTTCTCCCCTGAGAAAATCCCGTTTTATGTGGCGGAACGCTTTTTGAGACAACTTGATTTCGTTGATGCCATCCATCTCACAAGAAAGTATGACAGAAACATCTTCACGCTAAAACTTCGTGACCCGAAGTTTTCCCCAATAAAAGACGTCGAGGACAAGTTTGTCGGGGGTGAGAGCCTTCTGAAGACCGAGTTCACCTATTACCCGCTGAAGAATCTGGAAGATGTGAACCGGATCGCGTCATTGCAGCTTGACAGTTTCAACGACATCCTTGTCAACAAGCTCTGTGCAGTTGCCGACAGAATGGATGTCAAAGACTATGCGGATGTCTATTGCGCGACCAAGGATCATCCGGAACTCTTGGACCAGTTGTTCCATGCGGCCCAAGGCAAATGCGAAATCAGCGGGATCCGCCACATCCTTCAGCACAGACTCCTGCAAATTCCCGAAGGGCTTGGGAAACTTAACCTGAAAACAGAAATCAATCCGGCTGATATGGAAAGATTCTTTGCGAGCTTTGTGAAAAGTGTGGTAAAAAAAGGCTTGATACGATAATCGGCTTGTCCGGAGTGCCAAAATGAAATTTTGGCAGAGCCGAAGGCGAAAGAGATGGGGCGTCCGGAGTGCCAAAATGAAATTTTGGCAGAGCCGAAGGCGAAAGAGATG
>JAOZRQ010000276.1:0-7563 GCA_029940115.1 Desulfobacterales bacterium | reverse complement strand
AAAGAGATGGGGGCGTCCGGAGTGCCAAAATGAAATTTTGGCAGAGCCGAAGGCGGGAGAGGTGGGACGCAAAGCGTCCAATCTCCTTTCCCACGCGAAGAGTGGGAACGAGAGGCTACATTTGGATATAAAAACGATTGAGGCATTAAGAATGATCATCTTCAAAAAACTCGGATACTGCTTTCTCACCGCATGTATCCTCTTCTTGGTGTCACCACCGGCGAGCCATGGGGACGAAAACACCCGCTCATTCCTTGACGGCATCCGCCACTATGAATCGGGAAATTTCACCGAGGCGATTGCGGCCTTCTCCAGAATTGCCGAGAGTGGCGTGAGCAACGGCAAGCTCTTTTACAATCTTGCCAACGCATACCTGAAGAACGGGGACGTGGGCCGCGCCATCTTATGGTATGAACGCGCATTGAAACTGATCCCCGGGGATCCCGGACTGAAGTTCAACCATGAATACGCCCTTTCCCAAGTAAAGGATGAAAAGGAGGAGAGGGCGGCCTCCATCTTCCGGATTCTCTTTTTCTGGAAACATGCCTTCAGTCCCGAGACCATCCGATGGAGTGCCGTCCTGTTCAATCTGATCTTCTGGGGCATCGTGGCGGTGCGGATGCTCCAGAAGAAGAGGCGGATCCTCAAAGGGCCAGCCTATCTGGCCCTGACCTTGGCCGTTGTCCTTGCCCTGACCGCCTTTTACAACCAATATGAGGCCGCAACCATCCGGCACGCCATCATTCTTCCCGCCGAAGTCTCCGTGCGCTCCGGCCTGAAAGATGACTCGGCCGAGCTGTTCCTCCTCCATGCTGGCACAAAGGTGAAGATCGAAAAGGAACACAAAGACTTTTACCGGATATATTTTTCAGAGGGAAAAATCGGATGGGTCAGAAAGGCGGATGTGGGGGTTCTCTGAAGGAAGGATGAGGGGATGGGGTACTGGTCTTGGGTCCTGGGTGCGAATTTCCACCTTTCTCGGGTCGGAAGGTTCTCCCCGTGTTTCGGAGCGGGATGTCTCCTTTCCGTGTCACTCATGGTTTTCGTTGCCTCCTTTCCCTTCCATCGGAAGGCGAATGATGAATGTCGCCCCTTTGCCGGGTTCCGAGGATACATTCATGGTTCCCCCATGGTTCTCGGTGATGATGAAATAGGACACGGAAAGCCCCAGTCCCGTCCCCTCCCCCACGGGCTTGGTGGTGAAAAACGGCTCGAAGATGCGTTTGCGGGTGGCTTCGTTCATGCCGGGACCGTTGTCCCCGATCTCGATGCGGAGCATACCGGTTTCCGTCTCTTTTGCCAGCCGCAGGATGAAGTGCGGATTGTTTTCATCCTTTCCCAACGGCTCCTGCATGGCTTGGGCGCCGTTGCGCAGGATGTTGAGCAGAACCTGCTGCATCTTGGCCCCCTCACAGGGCACGGAGGGCAGGTTCTTCTCATACTCCCTTCTGATCCCGATCATCCTGAAGTCGTGCTTTTTTTTGAGATCATAGTCGGTCGCCGCCAGTTCCAAGGTCCTGTCCAGCAGATCCGCCATGTCATGGGAGGAGACACGGGTGTCGCTCTTCCGGGCAAAACTGAGCATGTTGTCCACAATGGCCGCCACCCGTCTGCCCGATTCGCTGATGGTCGAAAGCATGCGCGGTATGCCCCGGGCCTCCATGAAGTTTCTGATGGCCTCCATGGTGGTGCCCGCCGCCTCGGCGGCCCTCAAGTTGGCGGGCATATTTGTTTTTTCACCGAGGCGGTTTGCCATGACATTGGCGGTCTGCATCAAGCCGGCTAGGGGATTGTTGATCTCGTGGGCCATGCCCGCTGCCAATCCCCCGACGGAGAGCATCTTCTCACTCTGGATCATCATCTCCTCCATTCGCACCTTGTCGGTCACATCATCAATGCGGATCACCGCGCCCTCCACGCCGTTGGCGATCAGGGGATAGATGGTCACATCCTCATACCGTGTCTCGCCGTCGGCCGACACGCAGGGCATCTTCCGTTCCTGCCTGATTTCCCGGGTCCGGATGCTTTCGGCTATTTTTTTCATCTCCGATGACATCCGGGGAAACACATCGGAGAGGGTTCTTCCCTGTGCCACATCGGCAGGGATCCCCGTGGTCTGTTCCGCCGTCTTGTTCCACTGGGTCACTTTGCCTTTGGCATCAACTCCGACAAGCATGGAAGGCATGGAGTTGATGATGTTCGAGAGATAGTTGCGTAGCTGGCGCAGTTCCTCTTCCGCCTGTTTGCGCTTGGTGATGTCAATCCAACTGAGTACCACATTTGTCAGTTCATTTTCCGAGTTGTGAATCGGAAACATGGTGGCTTCAATGCTGACTGAGTTGGAACCTTTCAAATCCACAGTCGGGATATCGTTGCCGTCCCAGTCGCAAGCGAAGCTGACTGACTTTCCTTCCTCATATACAGTGCGGATAAGAGGCATCAGCCCCTGTTGTTCGGCAAGCGGATCTTTAAGAACATTGTACTTGCCAACCAATTGCTCATCCGTGAGATTCAGAAACTTCTTCAGAGCCGGGTTTGCACGCTGCAATGTGCCTTCCGCATCCGATATCCAAATGGCGAGTGGACTCTGATCAATCACACGGTCAAGAAATGCCTTTCCGGATGTCAACGCGTTCTCCGCGTGTTTGCGATCGGTGATGTCTCTCCCGACAGCGACAATGGTTGCCACTTCGCCTTCATCATCGAAAACGGCCGTATTCAGCCAGGCCTGCCACCGCCACCCGTCTTTTGCCATGACGCGTTCTTCAACATGGCTTGAGTACGGCGGACTGTAAACCTCGGATATCGCCCTTGACACGGATTCACGATCCTGCTCGTGAATAAGCGGCATGAACTTTTTTCCGATCAATTGTTCCCGGGTCTTTCCGAATGTGTCGCAGTACGATTGGCTGACAAAGAGAAGCCGTCCTTCGGCGTCGAACTTTACAATCAGGTCTGTCTGGTTTTCCACCAGAATCCGATATTTTTCTTCGCTCTCCTGTAGTTCCCGCTCGGCATGTCTGCGCTCGACAATTTCATGGTTCAGGTCATCCAGCGTATGCTGCAATTGCCCGGCCATCCGGTTGAATGACCGTGTCAACGCGCTGATCTCGCCCAGTCGGCTGTCATCGCGGATGGCTTTCGTCCATTCGCCTTTGGCCAGGATCCGGGAAGAATCCTGGAGCCGCGAAATGGGCCGGGTGATCATCCGGGCTGCAAAAGAGCCGATGATGACTGCAATTGCCAAAGTGAGGACGATGAAAAAAGCGGTTACGCGATTATTGGCATTGATTTGATTCATGAAATCCGCTTCGGGAATGACCACCACGATCAGCCAGTCAAGGCCGTATTCATCCAACACCGGCAAGGCTTGCAGAAATTGACGCCGTCCATTGATTTCAAATTCGACATGTTGTGCATCGGTGATGTTATGATGGCCCAGTCGCTTGTTCAAAGCCTTGGCCGCGTGCATGATCATGGGGATCGTGCTCTCGCCGGCATGAAGCCGTCTTTGGGCTTCGGTCCCTTCCTGTTCAGTGAACGGTTTTTCATCGGTTGAGGAGGCGATCAGCCATCCGGATCGCTCAACGATGAACGCCCGGCCCGTCTCACCAATGGAGAGGTTCTGCAAAAAGTGGCTGATTTGGGAAAGAAAAATGTCCGTCGAAACAACGCCAAGGAGCTTTTGTTGCCCGTCATATACGGGACGGCTGGCCGCCACCGCCATGTCCTGGCCCGTGAACAGGATGTAAACCGGGCTCCAGGCGGCTCTCCCCTTTTCGACAGCCCCGGCATACCATTGGCGCGTCCGGGCATCAAAATTCGGAACGGTCACCAACAGGTCCGTGCGATTTCCCAAGCTGTCCGTGGCGTATTTTCTGAACGGGCCGCTTGCGAATCCGTCCGTCACGATGACATACCTGGAATCCGTGGCCCCCTCACGTCCGCTGTTCACAAGGCCGCCTCGGGTGTTGCCGAAATAGACGCTGGTGACCGACCTGAAAATCCGAACCTGCCGCCAAAAATGGCGCTCCAGCGCGGCTGGGTCGTTTTCATCCAGCAAACCCTGATGCATGGCACCAGCGTTGATTTGATTGATTTGATGGGGCGTGTTCAAAAAAGTATGCAAGTGGTCATATATGCGTTGAGTGATCTCATTTCGCAACCGATACGCCACATCATTGACCGCCTTTTGCCCATTGTGAAACGAAAGGTATCCCACCAACCCCACGGCCAAAAATGTCAGCGCAATAAATGGCGCTATCAGCGCTATGATAAGCGGAATTTTGTCAAAAAGCCTGCCCGAAGATCGTGTTGACATTGTGCCTCCTTCATCCATGTTTTCCGTGTCTCCAATTGCCATCCATTTTCTGATTATAACGGATTTAGGGGAACCGTGAACTTGAACTTGAACTTATGCCTGAACTTGAATGTTCACGTTCACGGGCAGAGTGGCCTCCCCGAAAAGCGTTATAATCAGTCTATCCTTGCATGTCGCCCATGTCAGATCTTCAGCCAGTTTCTCTGATAAGAATCGCTCAATTTGGGTGAAACTTGGAACTTCGGCGGATATTCATACATGTAACGGCAACCGCTCACTAATTTCAAGTTTCAAGTTTCAAGTTTCAAATTTCATTTCTCTCCCGCTTCCTCTGCGGCCTTGTCAATATCTCCGAAAAAGTCGTCCAAGGCTTTATCCACCTTGACATTCACATCAATGGTGATGTGGATCGGCTTCACTTCCACCGGGGCCACTTCCACTTGATGGTGGGTGTAACATCCCTGAACAGACCAGAACATCGCCATGGCAAGCCATGTAATTGCAGTTTTTGATATCATTTGTTCACCTGTTGATCGTTGTCTGTTGATTGTTCCAAAGAAACCAAGTTTGCCCTTGTAAATATCAGTGACCAGTGGATGGTTGTTTGTTGTCCGTTGTTTGCTGTCTGGCAACCACAACCAGCAACTGACAAAAGAATTTATACCTCTAAATGATGAAACCTGTCAAATTGAAAATGTTCAAGTTTGTAGTTCCGCCTTCAGGCGGTGTGTCACCGCCTGAAGGCGGAACTGAATTTTGCCCTCTTTGTTTTTTATCATTGCATATTCTTCTCTGTATGGTAATATGGGCACTTGGCTCTGGGCGATTGGCTCTGGATTGCCAGATCCCAGAACATAGCTGGTTCTAACGGACTTTGTGGTCTGAGGGGTCTTCTGAACGCAGAGGACGCAGAGATTCGCAGATAATCGCAGATAATCGGGGAATTCGGGCGAAAGGGTGGGAGACGGCGGGGATTGGGACGGAACTCCGCGTCCCTTCGCGGCCTCTGCGTTGAAGAAGACTTCTTCAGACCACAAATCCGTTAGAATCAGGAACATAGAACCTAGTACATCACTTTTCAAGTCCGTACCTTCATGCTCCCGCCGGCTTCGACGTGAGTTCAGCCGAACGATTGCCAAATCCGGCGGATCGGATTTGCCAATCCCTGATAAAAGATGTCGGGGACAGGTCCGAGCCGAGCGAACTTGCAAAGTGATGCACTATGAACCCAGAGCCTAGGAACCCAAATGAATTTGCATGAACATTGTCCAGAAAAGGTGGTCAGCGCCAAAGATGCGGTCTCAGAGATAAAAAACGGGAGCCGCGTCTTCATTGGCACAGGTTGTGGAGAGCCGCAACATCTGATCAGAACCATGGTCAGCCTTATGACGTTGCAGGATATCATCGTGTATCAGATGCTCTCTTCAACCTTTTCCGAGTTCATTGATGATGATTCCTTTCTCAGAAGGTTTTCACTGAAACTTTTTTTCATTAGTGCTTACATGCGTAAAGCCGCATTTGAAGGGAAGATTGATTACATTCCCACCTATCTTTCCCAGATTCCCCACCTCTTTTGCAACCGGCGCATCGGTTTGGATGTGGCCCTGATCCAAGTGAGCCCGCCGGACAGGTTCGGATATTGCAGTCTGGGAGTGTCAGTGGATATCACCCGGGCCGGCATGGAAAACGCGGGTCTCGTCATCGCACAGGTGAATCCCCAAATGCCCAAGACGTGGGGAGACAGTTTTGTGCATGTGGATGAGATAGACCATTTTGTGTTGCATGAGGAGCCGATCTTGGAGATGATCCCGGGCACAAAGGACCCCGAGGTCACCCAGAGAATCGGTCATTATGTCTCCCAGCTGGTGGATGACGGGGCCACCCTTCAGATCGGTTTCGGGCATCTGCCCAACGCGATCCTGCAATACCTTGAGGATAAGAGACATCTCGGGATCCATACCCAGCTCATCACAGATGGCCTTCTCCCCCTGCTGAGAAAAAAGGTGATCACCAACAAGAAGAAGACCCATATTCCCGGAAAGGTGGTCGCGTCCCTCTGCATGGGATCCAAAGAACTTTATGACTATGTGAATGACAATCCCATCTTCTATTTCCGGTCTTCTGAGTATGTCAATGATCCCCAGATCATCGCGCGCAATGACCACCTGATCTCCATCAGTTCGGCCCTGGAGGTGGATCTGACCGGCCAAGTCTGCATGGATTCGGTGGGATACATGTTTTACAGCGGCATCGGGGATCAGGTGGATTTCCTCCGGGGAAGTGCCATGTCAAAGGGGGGATTCTCCATCATCGCGCTCCCCTCAACCGCGCGTGACGGGGAGGTCTCACGGATCGTCCCCCATCTCAGCGAGGGGGCTGGCGTGGCCACCACCCGAGGGGATGTGAACTTCATTGTCACAGAGTACGGCATCGCCGAACTTCAGGGAAAGGGGATCTTCCAGAGAGTCATGGAACTGGCCCAGATCGCGCATCCCAAATTTCGCAAGGATCTGATTGAATTTGCAAAGCAGCGCCATTACATTTTCAAGGATCAGATCCCCCCTTCTGCGGAAGACCTGACCTTCTTGGAGAAGTACAAGCATACCCTGACGTTGAAAAATGGCAAGCCTGTGGAGATCCGGCCCCTTTACCCCTCAGACGAATTTGCCTCTCGAAACTTCTTTTACTCACTCCAGGAAGAGACCATCTATTACCGTTTTTTCCACAAGATGCGGCTCTTCTCTCACGAAGTGATCCAGAAACAGTGGGCAGGGGTGGATTACCGAAAGAACATGTCCATTATCGGCCTTGTTCAGAACAGAGACCACAAGGAGATCATGGCCATCGGCTCTTACGCGGTGGATGACGAGGATAGGGCCGAGGTCGCGTTTGTTGTGCGTGAGGATTTTCAGGGCATGGGGATCGCGTCCTATCTTCTCAAGGTGCTTGAGGGGATGGCCAAGGAGAACCATTATAAAGGATTCTCCGCAACGGTGCTGAGGGACAACGCCGGGATGATCCGGGTGTTCAAGAAGCGATATCCGAATGCAAAGACCTTTGTCGAAGGCGGGGGTGACATCAGCATTCATATGGATTTTGAGGATGCGGCTGACAAATGAGAAACCCCTGCCAGCCCTTGCCCGTATATCGGGCACGGGCTGGGCTACGGGCACGGCTGGGGCACAGGCACGGGCGCATTTGCAAGTTGGGGGAATTGTCCCGGAGGGACTTGTGAGAACAGC
>JAOZRQ010000275.1 GCA_029940115.1 Desulfobacterales bacterium | reverse complement strand
GGAGCGGAAATCGGCTCGGACTGCCGCCGGATTCGGCAATCCGGCGGGAGCGGAAGGGTGACGAATTTATGAATGGCTGTACTAGCCCTCATAAAGCGCGGCCAGTATTGTTGCGTTTCCGCTTTTGGCACCTAGTGAATGGGGGGTGGTGGAGAGATAGTAGGCACTGTCCCCCGGTTCAAGCTCAAATCTCTCCTCCCCGATCTTCAGCCTGACTGTGCCGTTCAACACATAAATGAATTCCTCTCCGTCATGCAGGGATTCCTCTTCGTCAGGATTCTCCTCCAACTGCACGATCAAGGTTTCCATATGACGGCCCTTCACCTCAGGCGCAAGGCTCTTATATGTGTAGAGCTTCTTCTGACTCTTCTCTGAGGTGGACCTCGACACGGTCTTCTGATCGTCCTTCCGGGTAATGGAGTAGAGATTTTCGCCGACTCCCGAAACCAGTCGCCCGAACGCGCTGTCAAGCGACTTTGAAAGCTTCATCATGGTGCCGAGCTGAGGTTGGACTTCATTATTCTCTATCTGGGAGAGAAGCCCCACGTCAAAGCCTGTCATCTTTGAAAGTGCGTCAAGGGAGAGATCCTTGTCCTCCCTCAGCGCCTTGATCCGGGGACCGATTTCCTCAATACCCTCATTCGCGGCACCCGAAATGTCGCCCGTCAGGTCTTCAAAAAAATCAACATTGATATGAGGTACTTGCTCCTTTGCAGTCTCCATTCTGACTCCTTTTTTATGAATTATGAATTATGAATTATGAAGGATGAAGGATGAAATGAAGGATGAATCCACGCTTCATCTGGTCATCTCGTTCCCACGCTTTGCGTCATTAAATTAGGGACGTTCCACGTCCTGTCCGAAAGTCGAGGCGGCGGACGGACGCGAAGCGTCCCCAAGTGTTTTCCCAAGAACGCGTTTACTTTGCCCGATATTTCTCAGGCAGAACCGCCTGTGCTCCCCATTCTTTCGGGAGCTTCTGGCCCGGCTCCTCCCCGAATTTCTCCTTGCGCTTTTTCAGACCGGGACGGGCAAAGTGCATGTGGCCCTCTTTCAGAGTCCGGCCGTTAATTGCGGCTTCAGAGCGGAGTCTTCTGCCGATGGTCCTCTCCATCTGTCTGCCGAGCCAGAGGACCCGATCCACATCGTAGCCATGTTCAATCCCCATCTCATCCACCTGAACCAGCATGTCCTCAATGCAGGTCAGTCCCACATACCGCGGGTCTTCATAGTAATAATCCCCGGTGCCCTTGACGGGGCAGTCATCCAGGAAGTTGGCCGGCTGTCCACCCAGACCGCCCAAGGTGGCCTCGAAATGGATGATGCCGGCATGCAACGTGGCCAAAACAGAGGCCGACGCGACGCGTTTGGTCTCATGGAAATGGGCGATGTGAAGGTCCGGGTTCGGCATTTCGTCCAGTACCATGGAGAAATAGCGATAGACTTCAGCGGCTGACGCGCTGCCGTCATGGTCCGCGTGTTCGATATCATGCGCGCCGATTTCGAGCCACCGCTTGGAAAACTCCACCGCGTCCTTGAGTTCGGTCGCGCCGCCGATGGGGCTTCCCCATATGGTGCTGACCGTGCCGCACATCATCATGCCCGCGTCGTTGCATTTTTTGATGCTTCGCTCGCACTCCTTCCAGTAATCTGGAAGGGTCGTGCCGGAGTTGGCAAAATGATGCTCCTCCTCGGTGGAGACCATCATCAGCAGGCGATCCGGCCCGATCCCCTTTTCTCGCAGCTGGATGGCCCGGTCCACCGCGCCTTCGCGGATGGTGATGCAGGTGAGGACGATATCATCGGTATCAATCCCTTTCCTTTCACATCGCTTTTTGAAGCGGTCGCCCTTCAGGTGGGCCAGCAACTCCTCCGCGTCCCTGAACTGGGGCATCAGGAATGGATTTCCCAGGTTCGTGACTTCGATATTCCGGCATCCCGCGAAGATCAGCTCCTCAAGATAGAACTTCTTTGCCTCGGTGGAAACGAATTTCTCCTCATGCTGAAACCCGTCCCGGATAGTGATGTCCCCGATGGTCACCTTTCTCGGCATTCTGGGGAAAATTTTCCAGTAATCATATTCAGTCATCAAACATCTCCTTTCACCATATAGCTTTTAAGAATCCAAGGAGTGCAAAGCTTGCTTTGTATGTGCCATGCAAAGCGTTGATTTCGGGAGTCCCTCCGCACGAGGCAAGCTTGCCGCTCCATATAATTCAGCCATGACAAAATCCTTGCGAGCGACCATGCAGATTGGTTCGCAAAGCGGCCTCCGAAACTGCGGAAGCGTCATCTCACTTGATAAACATACGCGTCTCCAATGATCTTATACGCCCTCATCGCGCCCTCATCGCGTACCCTCGGATCCGCGACAACCAACCGCCATCTGTTTGGTTCCTCAAGATACAGCCACAGGCATGCACGGATATCCAAGTTGGTTTCATCCAGGTGGCGCATAAATTCGGCACCCGCCTCAATCATCTCTTTTGTCAGCCCCTCTTTTACCCATACATATTCAGCCATGACAAAATCCTTGCGAGCGACCAATCATGCAGATGGTTTCGCAAAGCGGTCCCCAAAACTGCGGAAGTCTCACTTCATTCGATAGACATAGGCATCTTCGATGAACTGACCATTGACATACTCTCTCGAAAGACGCATGCCCGCCAATTTTTTTCTGGTCTTCCTCAACTTTCGCAAAGCGGATATGAGCGGTGCGTTCGTTTCAAGCACTGAAATGTCTTTCAGCATCACTTTTGGCTGATCTTCCGGAATTTTTGATATAAGAGACTGTATTGTCTTATATATCCTCATTGCACCGTCCGTGCGGACCTTTGGCTCCGCAATGACCAGACGCCAGAGGTTCGGCTCAACGAGATACAGCCAAAGGGAGGCTTGAACATCCACATCTGCCTCATCAAGCTTTCGCGTGAGCTCGGCGCCGGCTTCTATCATTTCCTTTGCCAGCGACTCTTTTACCAGTATTTCTTCAGCCATGACAAAACCCCATGTCTCCGGCCTGCACAAGCCGAATAGAGTTCTCTTGCTTTTGCCTCTGAAACATTTTTGTCATAACGCGCTTGCTCTGACCATTCCTTGATGACAGACCAGTTTCTTTCAAAATCCGGATCCCCTTGCATTTCATTCTCCAAGTCGTGTCTCAATCCTGTCGTGGTGATCAATTTGTTGAGATTGTGGGTGAAACTGTCGTTTGCCAGCTTCTTATCCGGGAAATCGTACCGTCCCACCTGCTTTGCAATACATGCTTTCAACGCACATTCCACCGCATATCCGGCGAGATAATACGCGCCGGGAAAGCAACCGTTGGTCAGCAACACCCTTGCCTCTTTCACTCTGATCCGCGAGAGTTTCTGAAGATCATTTCGAGTCATAATAAGAGCGAACATGAGGATGTTCCGCCCACACACGCACCGACGGGCAGCTCATCCTCCATCCTTCATCCATCCTTCATCCTTCATCCATCTTTCATCCTTTCACTACTTCCCCTTATAAACTGGCTTCCGCTTCTCCCGAAACGCGGCAAGCCCTTCCAGCCGGTCTTCGGTGGGGATGGTCACCCAGTACGCGTTTGATTCGATGGCCAGTCCGGTATGGATATCCGTCTCAAGCCCGTAGTTGATCGCATATTTCACCTGTTCAATCGCGATGGGCCCGGTCTCGCAGATCATGGCCGCCATCTTCTTGCATTCGCCCAGCAGGTCCTTCGGTTCGCAGATCTGATTCACGAGGTTGATCCGAAGCGCCTCTTCCGCGCCCACGCGGCGGCCCGTGAACATCAGCTCCTTGGCCTTGCCCTTGCCCACCAGCCTCGGGAGCCGCTGGGTGCCCCCCGCGCCCGGGATGATCGCCAGACGGGTCTCGGTCAGCCCCATGCTCGCGTTCATGGACGCGATGCGGATGTCACTGGCCAGGGTCAGCTCGGTTCCGCCGCCCAGGGCCACGCCGTTCACCCCCGCGATCACCGGTTTGTTCAACTCCTCGATGGAAGTGAACAGGTTCCGGATGGTAAAGATGTATTCCTTCACCTGAATCGGGTTCAGGGTGGCCCGCTCCTTCAGGTCCGCGCCCGCGCAGAACGCCTTCTCACCCGAGCCGATAATGATGATCACCCGCACATCCGTCCTGAACCGAAGCGATTCAATCTGATCCCGCAACGCATGGAGCAGGGCCACATTCAGAGAGTTCATCACCTCCGGCCGGTTCAGCGTAAGGGTCACGATACTGTCCTGCTCCTCTGCCAAGAGAACATTGTCGGTCATTTATCCCCCTTTTTATTGAAAACGTATCAATTCAGTCATTTCTCAGAGCCTTCCCTATTTTATCTTAACCAGTAAAATGACAATTCTCCCGCATTTTCAATAACATCAAATTCGTGATGATCAGTTGTGACAATTATTGCCTTTTCCTTTTCGGCAAGCGCCAGCACAAACGCATCAGCAAAAGGAATCTGGTATGAAGTTTTGTATTTGCCCACCAATCTGACGAGAAAAATATCCAAATCCCATAAAATGGTTATCGGAAGTTTGACAACCTTTTCAAACAGTTCCTGTGCTTTTTCTTCTCCGGATACATATACCGCATCATAATAAACTTCCGTCAGATTGACCGAATGCATGAAGAACTCATTTTCAGGCATCTTGAAAAGTTCACGGAGTTTTTCGGCTCCGCTTTCATTTTCAAAAAATGCGACCAACGCACAGGCATCAATGACATATTTGGTTATTTCCTCTGCCATTTCACCCTCTCAAGCCTTATTTCCTCTGTTTTCCTTTTCGCGAACGCATCACTGCCTGAAAGGCAATTCTTGAACGCGCCGCATAATGCATCAATCATTTCAGGATCTCGTGTCATGCCAGTTTCGGATTCTGTTGTCTGCGCTTCCTCTGTCACAATGACAATGACACGCACCCGGGTGGTTTCAGGAATCGGCAATGACTCATCTAATAACAACTGATGCTGACGATTTACCATACCTGTTGTTTCGACGGTTTTTGCCAGCAACATGTTTATTCTCCATATTAAAAACACTGATTATCTAAAAGTTTTTGCGGTGGAATCCTTTTAGCCTTTTGGAATCCCAGATGTCCAATATGCAGAAACTTATGGATGGGTACTTAATGACGGATTGTGGAGAACCTGTGGGTACCGCATACATATTCACGGACAGAGGGATATCCAAAAAGCGTTATAATCAGGAAGCGTGAATCGTGAAACATGAAGCATGATTCAACATATAAAATCATATCACGCATCACGTTTCACGCATCACGTTTCACGCATCACGTTTCACGCATCACGCTATCAAGCCGTCTGAATCTTCGCATCCTCTTCCCTGTCGAGCCGCTTGGTGGCGTCCTCACGCAACTTGTATTTCTGGATCTTTCCGCTCGCGGTGGTCGGATATTCGTCAATGAAGACAAAGAAGGCCGGGACCTTGTGAAACGCTATCTTATCCTTGCAGAATGCCTTCATATCTTCATCCGTCGAGGTTTCGCCCTCTTTCAACTGAACATATGCGGCCACTTCCTCCCCGTATTTTTTGCTCGGAACCCCGACCACTTGGACATCCTTGACTTTGGGATGGGTATAGAGGAATTCCTCGATCTCCCTGGGGTAGATGTTCTCCCCGCCCCGGATGATCATATCCTTTATTCTGCCGGTGATCTTGCAGTATCCGTTCTCATCCATGATCGCGAGGTCGCCGGTATGGAGCCAGTTCTCTTTGTCAATCGCCTTTTCCGTGGCTTCGGGCATCTTGTAATACCCCTTCATCACATGATAGCCCCGGGTGCAGAGCTCTCCTTGGACATCCTTGGGGACATCTTCGTTGGTCACAGGATCAACGATCTTCACCTCCACATTCGGCAAGGAGCACCCCACTGTGCTGACCCGTAGTTCAAGCGCGTCCGTTGGCCGGGTCTGGGTGATGACCGGCGATGCCTCTGTCTGTCCGTAGGCGATGGTCATCTGGTCCGCGCCCATGGCGTCTTTGTCCACCACCTGCTTCATCACCTCAATGGGGCAGGGCGCGCCGGCCATGATGCCAGTGCGGAGGGAAGAGGTGTCATAGGTCTTCTTGCCCATCTCCTCCAGTTCTGCAATGAACATGGTGGGTACGCCATGTAGGGCCGTGCATTTGCATTTGTCAACCGTCTCAAGCACATCGTCCGGCTTGAACGCGACCACCGGCGACATGGCCGAGGCGGAGACCACGCAGGTGAGCGTTCCGAGCACGCAGCCGAAACAGTGGAAGAAGGGGACAGGGATGCAGAGGTTGTCTTTCGCAGACAGATCCATGCATTCCGCGATGCTCACTGCATTCCCAATGATATTCGTATGGGTCAGCATGACGCCTTTGGGAAATCCGGTGGTGCCCGAGGTGTATTGCATGTTGATGACCTCATCCGGGTCCGTGGAATCCTGACGGGCCTTCAGGTCTTCGTCAGAGACCTTTTTCCTCATCTCCACCACATCATCCCAGTTGAACATGCCCGGGTGCTTCTCTTTTCCGAGGAAGACCACATTCTTCAGTTTGGGAAGCTTCGCGCTGTTCAACTTTCCGGGTTCGCTATCCTTCAGTTCGGGACAGACATCATAGATTACCTTGAGGTATTCATCCGGCTCCCGGACCCCACCGATCATCAGCAGGGTGGTCGAGTCGGACTGCTTCATCAGGTATTCCAGCTCAAAGCTGCGGTAACTGGTGTTCACCGTGACCATCACCGCGCCCATCTTTCCGGTGCTGAACTGGGTATATAGCCATTCCGGCACATTGTTGGCCCATATCGCGATATGCTCCCCCTTTTCAGCTCCAAGGGCCATGAACCCCTTTGCCACATCATTGCACAGGTCCCTGAACTGGCTGTAGTTCAGGTCAATTCCCTGTTGGTGGTACATGACGGCCTTGCTCTCCCCGAATTGTTCCGCCACCAAATCAATTAATTGCCCCATCGTGACCTTGCCGACCTCAAATTGCGGTATCTCTCGCGCCATTCTTTACTCCTCCTTATATCCGTGACCGAATAAGTTCCCCATTCCCTGCCCGACACAGCAGGCAAGGGGGCAGGGGAATTATTTGGTCACTTGGGAACCATGACCAAACAACATCCCGGCCCACGCTCGTTGGCCCACGCTCGTTTCGGATTGGCAAATCCGAGACGTCTGCCGGATTTGGCAATCCGGCAGGAGCTGGAGATGGGGAAGTTGTTTGGTCACGGTTCCTTAACAAACTGTTTATTACTCAAAAGCGACACTTTCTCCTTGTGAAGACTTGCCTGTCTAAGGCTGAGTGCAGAATTTTCTGCGAAGTCAGAAAATGCAGTGAGTCGATTTTTGAATCTCCTGTAACCATCTGATAATTCAGATGATCAAGGGTTCGCAACGACAAGGTGTCGTTTTTGAGTTATTAACATCCAATATACCTTGAAATGACGATCCGCTGGACTTCGGAGGTGCCTTCGCCGATGTCCAGAAGTTTCTGATCTCTGTAGAAACGCTCCACATGGTACTCTTTCATCAGGCCGTAGCCGCCATGGATCTGCACGGCGTGATTCGCCACCCTCCCCATGAGCTCCGAGCAGTAGAGTTTGGCCATGGCCGCCTCCTTCTCAAAGGGCCTCTTGTTGTCCCGCAGCCAGCAGGATTTGTACATGAGGTTTCGGGCGCATTCGAGTTCGATGGCACAGTCGGCCAGCTTGAACGCGACCGCTTGGAACTTGCTGATCGGCTGTCCAAACTGTTCCCGCTGTTTGGCATATTTCAGGGCCATCTCATAAGCCCCCTGCGCGCCGCCCAGCCCCATGGCCCCGATGGAGAGCCTGCCGCCGTCAAGGGTCTTGAGCATCTGATGAAAGCCGTCCCCCGGTTTTCCGAGAACATTTTCATCCGGAATCCGGACATCATCAAAATAGAGTTCAGCGGTGTTTGAGGCGCGCCACATCATCTTCTTGTGCATGGGAACCGCCTTGAGCCCTTTCATGCCGTGTTCCACGATGAAGCAGGTGTATTCCGGCTTCCCACTCGGTCTTGTGCCGGTGATCGCCTGAACCGTGACGCCGAGAGACATCTCGCATGCGGCGTTGGTGATGAATATCTTGGATCCGTTCAGCACCCACTCGTCCCCGTCCTTCACTGCGGTGGTCTTGCTGCCCCCCGCGTCGGACCCGGCGGTCGGCTCGGTGAGACCGAATCCCCAGAGGGCCTCCCCTTCGCAGAGCTTGGGGAGATATTTCTTCTTCTGCTCTTCAGAGCCGAAGTAGTAGAGCGGGCCGATGCCGAGGGAGTTGCCGGCCGCGATGGTGGCCGCTTGGGATCCGTCAACTCTCGCGATCTCCTCCACTGCGATGATGTACGAGACATAATCCATGCCCTGCCCCCCGTATTTCTCGGAGACGAACATGCCGAACAGACCAATCTCCCCCATCTTTTGGGTGAGCTCCGCGGAGAATTCCTCCTTTTCATCCAGTTCAATGGCAACAGGAGCGATTTCGCTCTGGGCGAACTTTCTCACTTCCTTGCGGATCATTTCCTGTTCTTTCGTTAAATCAAAGTTCAACGCTGACCTCCTTAAATCATTTGGCATCCTTCATTTCTCAGTTTACACTTTTTTCGTGAACATGAACGTGAACTTAAACGGCATAAAGGGAAAAGTGCAAACGACTAGAAGGTGTTTTCAAACACCTTCATGAGCGGGCCATCCCCCTGAAATGATTGAACAAACCGGAGTTGGCCATCTCCCGACAACCCGCGCCATTGTGGGATTCACAGGGGAGTTTTCAAACACCTTCCACACCAATTCATAAGTTCTCCATCCCTCTCTCCCAGTTTGCCCTTC
>JAOZRQ010000020.1:14321-27633 GCA_029940115.1 Desulfobacterales bacterium | reverse complement strand
CCCGGGCAGTATTATGATGCGGAGACGGGGCTGCATTACAATTGGCATCGCTACTACGACCCGCAGACAGGGAGGTATCTCACGCCAGATCCAATTGGCTTGGAAGGAGGAATGAATCCTTATCCGTATGTCGAAGGAAATCCGGTCAACCTTATTGATCCAGACGGTCAGAACCCTTTGGCAATTCTGGCGGCGATATGGACTGTCATTGAATTTGTCCTTTCCGCATCCGACGCTGTCACAACGGCTCAGACAGTGGCTGATCCTTGTGCCAGCAAGGCAGAAAAGGCATCCTCTGTCGGCTTGTTTGTCATTGGCATGGTTGCTCCCGGAGGCGGGTATTCGACATCGGGATCAAAGATGATCAAACATCACATTTTCAACAAATTCAGGGGGAAAAGTCTCAAATCGCAAAAATACAGAGATTTTTTCAAGAAACACGAAATCAAGGTTGACAAATATACTGTTGTCATACCGGACAGCATGCATAAAAAAGAAATTCATGCTGCCGGAAAGAATTGGACAACCGAATGGATTGATGCGAATCCTGGCGCGACTACGAAGGAGGTATACCAGTTCGGTGGCGAGCTGATGGACAGATACGGCCTGAATGATGTTCCTATTGTGCCATACAGATAAAACAGGGTTGCGAAAAATTCTCTGTTCTGTATCCAGAGACAACTTACAAATTCAGTTTGGAGACGGAAAACTCTCCGTCGGACTAGCCGACAAGCAGTTCGGGATTGTGAAACTCTTTCCGTCTCCTAATTAATCGGAGGAATAGCATATGAAAATTTCTACAAACGCGGAAATCATATCAATTTGCAGAGAAATATTGAACGAACAAAAAACGGAGGAAGAATGGGCTGGACACGAAAGTGACGATATGTTCCAGACCGACAACTTTGCATGCGGATTTGATGCCGACGAAACGGCATTCTGCTTCAGCCACTATGATTCGGATGGCAGGGAATTTTGGTTTCAGCTTACCCTTGGAGAAATTAAAGATGTCGTAAACGGAAACATATCAGTGATTAATGCAGATCCTGCGGATTAGAAAGTTCGGCGAGGCCGCCTGAGCGGCGTGGGCGGGATTCGGCGGGCGACGTACACGCATGACGGGCATGGCAACATCACCTCCGACGGGAGCCGCACCTTTGAGTATGATCAGAACAACCGGCTTGTGAGAGTGAGCCAAGATGGGGTCACGCTCGGAGAGTATTCCTACGACGGGCACGGCAGGCGGGTGAGGAAGATCGCCCTCGGCCTTGTGACGCTTCCTGAATGATCATCTCGGGACGCCGCAAAAGGTCATCGACTCATCTGGCAACATCGTTTGGGAGGCCGCATATATGCCCTTCGGCGAGGCCCGGATCATCACCAGGACAGTCATGAACAACTTCCGCCTCCCCGGACAGTATTATGACGCGGAGACGGGATTGCATTATAACTGGCATCGCTACTACGATCCAGCTACGGGGCGTTATCTGACACCGGATTCCGCCGGACTGGCGGGCGGGACAAATCTGTACCCATATGCCCTGAACAACCCCGCCAATTTCATCGATCCCGACGGCGGGAATCCTCTGGCTGCGGTTTTGATTATAACTGGGTACTATCTCCTGACAAACCCTGATGTCGCAAATGCCCCTGATCGTTGTGATGACCTTTATGGCTCATACGGGGCTGAGAAAATCGTCGGTGAGGGAATCGTTGACATTCTTGTCATAGGGATTCTTTCAAAATTGATCAAGGCGGCACCAAAGGGAGAAACTTATGAAATAATAGATGGTGTCCGAAGAACCAAGGCCAACGAATTGTTGGGCAACAAAACAATCAAAGTGAACATCAGGGACAGACAAGGTAGACTTGTCAAACAAACTGAGGTCTCAATAGATTCATTGAGATCGCCCCACAAGTCTGCGATTGACATGAGTACACAGGCTTCAACTGACAGGTATATGAGAGTTCAGAAGGGAATTCAGGCAGGAGAAAATTTGCCGCCAATTGATGTCACCCTCGGACAGAAGGGTGTCAAGATTGAGGATATAATTTTTGACGTCATGGGTGAATTATGATTAAAGATGAGAAGAGACAGGAAGCCTTGAAATCACTGCAATCCGTAATTGTCAAAGCAAGAGCGATGGCATATGAGCAAGCGGAACACAGCAGGATTGCAGACATTTTGGATGGTGCCGAGTACTTGGTGGCTCTTATCTACGAAAAAGATGACAATACCGACACTTTTCGGAATTATGTGGAGGATATGGCAAAAAGGCATAATTGTTATGATGCTCTGGAAAGATTCGATGGCATCAGCTAGCGTCCGGCGACAGATGTCGGGTTGCGTGATGGACTATTGATACACGCATGATCCGGCGGGGGAATGTCCTGTCGATCAGCGGGGTGAGGATGCCGCCGGAGGTGGCGATGGGCACGACCCTGTACGGCCATGCCGGGAACCGCCTGAGCGGCGTGGGCGGGATTCGGCGGGCGACGTACACCCATGACGGGCATGGCAACATCACCTCCGACGGAACCCGCCCTCGAGGAGATTTACAATTATCTCCTCAGCGGGGTGGAGGAGAACGTGAACGTGGACGTGAACACTCACCTGCGGGCAGCTTCGGACACAGGTTTTCGGGCATGAGTTCAAGTTCACGTTCACGTTCACAGGCTCCCCTAAATCCGTTATAACCAAGGTTTTTCGCAAGGCACAGAAAACAAAAACCGCACTGAATTTGGGAAAAACATGGAGAAACTGCTCAAACCGAAAGATAGGGTGAACGATGGCAAGACAATAATTGCAAATCACAAAAACAGGTATTGCACCCCAAAGCGGGTTGAAAAAAGAATGAATGAGATTTCGTTGCAAGAAGCGGAAGTCCGTTTTCATCTGGAAAACATTGCCAAAGATGATTTATATGGAGCATACGACTTTTTCACGACAGAAGGATTGAAAACCGTTCCAACAAGGAAAATAACACTTTATGTCAGAAAAAGAGATCGCAACAGATGACATTTCCAGGTTTGTCAACAGACTTGTTCTTTCAGAAAGACAGAACAAAAACGAGTATAGTGATGACTTCCATTCCCACTTGACAAGTTTCCTGACTTTCTATTTGGCAGCCATGCCAAATCAGAACTACGAGAAATTTGAATTTGATGAAGCAAATTACATCGGACTCGAACAGTTTATTCTGGAAAATTCTGACGTATTGGAAGATCAGGAGGAAGAAATTGATTGGGATTTAATTGATAATGCAAAAGATATGCTGTTGATCAGGTTGACTGAGTTATTAGGCCGTTCAGACCATCTGAAACCATTTGTCAGGTCAAGTGTGGACTTTTATGAAAAATGGCTCATATATCAGATGATGCATCCTCGTTCTGTTTATAATCCGTGGACCCAGACACTGAACATTCTTAAAAAAGGGTATCTGTTTTTCAGATCGGATGACAAAAATAGACTGACAGCGTATAAAAAAGATATTTACAAAACAGCGGACCGAGAAGTTCATGCCAATATCGGTTTGGTGGCAACGAATGGCAAAAGGAACTTTTCCGGCTTTATCGTTGATAACAGACATGACCTACAGTTGTTGGCACTCGAATATTTGGATACCCACGGCTCTGGAAGGGAAAACGCCAAGAGTTCAAAGAGAATCATTGAACATGTGCAACGTAAAGGGAAATCACTTACACCAAATGATCTTAAATCAAAAGTGATGGCACCATTGAAAAAAACCGGTTTGATCGGTTCTTGTTCCAAAGGATACTTTTATATTTCCACGATAAAAGACTTGGAATACAGTTATGAAACCCATTTGTATGAGTTATATGGATTGCAAAAGACATTAAAGATATATGAAAAGCGGGCGGGCTTCTTTGGCGTTCAAGATCTGGGAAAATCCATGTTGGCAAATGAGGGATAAACCATGAAAGTAACATTGATCAATCCACAATTCAGCTTTTTTAACAGAAGCGAAAAAATACTCTCCCAGTGCTTGGGATTGTTGTATATCGCATCCTACCTTCGCTCTAAAGGTCATGAAATCTTTTTTATTGATGCTCTTCAGGAAGGATTTGATCATGAAGAAATTCTTGAGACGGGAATAATAAAAGTTGGATTGAGCAACGAAGATATTATAAAAAGAATTCCAAAGGAGACGGACATTATCGGTATAGGAGGGGCTTTTAGTCACATGGCACCCAGCTTGCATGTGCTGATAAAAGACATAAAGAACAAGTTGCCTCACATTCCCTTGGTCATGGGGGGGGTGTACCCTAGTTCACAACCGGAATTGGCGATTACTTCTGAAGCTGATTTCCTGGCGATTGGTGAAGGAGAACATACAATGGAAAAATTGATGGATTACATTCAAAATAATATGGAAGGAGAATTGCCTCCTGCAATTATTCCCAAAAGTGATCCTTCCTATCTCAATAAGGCAAAACGTGAGATGATTAAGGATGTTGATGCACTGCCGTTTCCAGCAAGAGACTTGATTCCATTTGAAAAATATGTGGGACGTTCGCAAAGAAATACTCGAGGGTGGCGTAGCGCCAGTATCCTTAGCTCAAGGGGATGCCCCTATGACTGTGAATTCTGCTCAATTCATGCTGTGGCTGGGAGGGCATGGCGCATGCGATCACCAGAGAATGTTTTGTCCGAAATTGATTTCCTTGTTGACAAGTACGACATCAATAATATTGAATTTGAAGACGACATGTTGACTTTGAAACGCGATCGGATTGTAAAGATTATGGACGGAATAATTGACCGGAATAAAAATGGAAAAAAAATCTATTGGCAAGCATTAAATGGCATTCGTTTCGACACCTTAGATGAAGACCTTCTTCTCAAGTTTAAAGAGGCAAATGTTCGCCATATTAATCTTGCGTTGGAAAGTGGGGACAAAGATATGCAGAAAATAATGGGTAAAAAACTTGATTTGAACAAGGTAATGGAAATAATGACGCTAGTTGAGAAACATAAGGTTCCCATGCATGTTTTTGTCATATTTGGTTATCCAGGAGAAACTATGGAAAGATTTGACAACGCTGTCCAATTTTACAAGAAAATTAAAACTATCGCTCCTTCTGCACAATTCAAATTCTTTATTGCCCAACCTTACCCTAACACAAAACTTTTTCAAAGAGCCGTCAGATTGGGTTATTTGCCGGCAGATCTGTTTGACAAACTGGATTCGTTCAACCAATTCTCCACCTCGAGTCAAGTGTGGCTGGAAACCGAAGATTTCGACAAAAAAGAAGTTTTGCGAAGAAAAAAAATATTATTCAAATCTGTTTTCAACACTACCGAATATATTATACAAAGAATACAAGATTCTTTTCCGGATCCCATTGTTAATTTTCTTTACTCACTTCATTATTTTCTGGAAAGAGTCAAGAAGAAATTATAATTGCATCATGCAGAGTGCGCTGAACGAAACCAACAGGAACCATCTGAAAAAATCCTACAGGCTGTGGGAACAAAGATCTGAAAAGTTTGTAGTTCCGCCTTTAGGCGGTGCATCACCGCCTAAAGGCGGAACTACGAACTTTGAAGGCTCCATAAAATGAAAGTATTCTCTATGAATGATCAACCAGTTGTCATCATCGGTGCCGGCCCTGCCGGCCTCACCGCGGCCTATGAGGCGGTCCGGCTCGGCATGAAGCCGATTGTATTTGAGAAAGGGGATACAGTCGGCGGCATCGCACGAACCGAATCCTACAAAGGCTACCACTTTGACGTGGGCGGACACCGTTTTTTCACCAAGATCGAGAAGGTGGACGAACTCTGGCGGGAGGTCTTGGATGAGGAGTTCATCAAAGTCCGTCGCATGTCCCGGATCTACTACAACGGGCGTTTCTATCATTATCCCCTTCGTGCCTTCAACGCCCTGTCCAATCTGGGAATTCTGGAGAGCGTTCTCATCATTTTGAGCTATCTCAGTTCCCAGGTATGGCCTTATCCCAAGGAGGAGACCTTTGAACACTGGGTGTCGAATCGCTTTGGCAAACGCCTCTATGAGACGTTTTTCAAGACCTACACAGAGAAGGTGTGGGGGATCCCCTGCAATCAGATACTGGCGGACTGGGCAGCCCAGCGCATCAAGGGCCTCTCTCTCACATCGGCTGTTTACAACGCACTTTTCGGCATCAGAAAGGCAAAGACCCTGATTGACGAATTCGATTATCCCCTCAAGGGGCCCGGGATGATGTGGCGGCGGTTTCAGGAAAAGGTTGATGCCGGCGGGGGGCAGGTCCGGCTTCATTCAGACACGGTGAGCCTGAAACATGAAAACGGACGCATCACACGCGCGGTGTATGTGGAGAACGGAGAGAGAAAAGAGATGCCTGTGGAACATCTCATCTCCAGCGCGTCCATAACCAGCCTTGTCACCATGCTTGACCCGAAACCACCCGCGGAGGTCCTTGAGGCTGTCGCTCATCTCTCTTATCGGGCCTTTATCATCGTGGTGCTGATCATCAACAAAAGGGACCTGTTTCCGGATCAGTGGATATACATCCACAGCCCCAACGCCAAAGTCGGCCGCATTCAGAATTTCAGGAACTGGAGTGCGGCCATGGTACCTGATCCGGACAAGACGAGCATCGGCATGGAGTATTTCTGCACCGAAGGGGATGAGATATGGACCATGGCCGATAATGACCTGACAGCAATCGCCTCTCGGGAACTGGCTGCGTTGGGATTGGCTGACCCGGATGATGTCGCAGACAGTTGTGTGTTGCGCCAGCCAAAGGCATATCCGGTTTACGATCATGAGTACAGCGACTATCTCAGCGTGATCCGGGAATACCTTGAAGGCTTTGAGAATCTCCAGACCATCGGCCGCAACGGCATGCACCGCTACAACAACCAAGATCACTCGATGCTCACAGGGCTTATGGCTGCCCAGAATGTCGCAGGCTCGGATCATGATCTCTGGACCGTCAACGAAGATGAAGAGTATCTTGAGGAAGACAAAAACAAAGAAAAGTTGAGGCAACTTCTCCCTGAGAATACGCTCATACGGGCATTCGCCCGGATGGACAAACTCGGGTTTGCCACCGCTGTGGGAACGGTCTCAGGGCTGCTTTTCTTTCTGGCCACCTTATGGCTGATGATCAGGGGCCGGGCCCCCGGAAGCCCGGATTTGGAATTCCTTTCCGAATACTTTGCAGGCTATAGCATGACAGTGGAAGGGGCATTCGTCGCCTTTCTCTATACGTTCATATCAGGATTCCTGTTCGGATGGCTCTTCGCCTATCTTCGGAACCTTTTCCTCGGGATGTATCTCTATCATCTGAAAAAGAAGGCCGAATTGCTGTCGCTCAGGGATTTTGTGGATTATCTTTAGTTGTAAGCTGTAAGCTCAAAGCTGTAAGGTCTGAGTCCAGAGATGCCATACAGCTTACAGCTTCAATGGAGGTTCGTATTATGAACATGAAAATAACCGACAAAAAACAGATAACAGATGAGGAAAAACTGTTCAGCGGCATTGTGTGGCTGAATAGCGGGATTTTGGGATTGGCTCTCGGGTTGTTGTGCGGCCTGACCCTATTCATTGCAACGAACTGGCTTCTCATCAAAGGGGGAGAAAACGCTGGCGCTCACATGAGGCTCCTGAGCCAGTTTTTCATCGGATACAATATCTCATTTTGGGGAAGCTTTGTCGGATTTGCTTATGGCTTCGCGATGGGAACCCTGAGCGGGGCATTGGTGGGGTGGATATACAACAAATTTGTGGCGTTCAGGAATTAGTTGCTTTGATGCTTGAAATTCATGCCCCTCATGTGTATTCCGAACATCAGACAAACCTGGCCCAATGGCGAATGAAAGGGGACTGCAAATCGTGTGGTACGAGAATCCCACAAAGCACAAAAGCAAGCACCAACAAACGGATGCATCTGACGGAAAATAGCTGCGCCATTTTTCGCAGGTGATCCGCGATATCAGGAGTGAACAAACTAAAGGAGCAACACTATTTATGGCAGAGCACTAAGGATACTCCATCATGTTGAAAAGACCTAGGGCGACAGTAAGAAAATATCTCACAGTGGTGTTCCGGCAGGGGGTTGAAAACATGCTGAACCTGACCGGGTTGTTGAATGTGACGCCCCTTCTTCTGTCCCGCAAGAACAGCCGGAGGAAAATTGCGTTTCAGGCCTATTCGACCCACTTGGCACAATTCTATCAGCCGATCATTTCAGATCTGTCAAAGGAGCCGGACCAATTTGAAATCACATTCATCGTGTTGCCCCATCCGCACTTCTCGTTTGGGTCCATTTGGAAACTGAAGGAATTTGCAAATTCAAAATTGCACCTCCCCCGGGAAAACATAAAATTCTATTGGGAGACATTGTGGGATGAATTTGATCTGATGATTTGTACGGATGTGTACGCGAAGTTTCCGTTGAGGCGGA
Organism: Desulfobacterales bacterium; assembly: GCA_029940115.1. Lineage (GTDB taxonomy): Bacteria > Desulfobacterota > Desulfobacteria > Desulfobacterales > 4be13 > JAOZRQ01. Next base: position 19,200 of record JAOZRQ010000020.1, on the reverse strand, counting down.
CAAAGCGATGGTTGCTCAAGCATGGTCCGGGTGTGGTATCTCGAATAATACGCAGTAGCGGCCTGCATAGCAAGACCATATTCAATTTTGACAGGATACTTCTCACAGGGGAGTATGATTTCCAGATGATAAAGGCCCATTGCGACGATGAGGCAATTTTGTTGAAACTGATGCCCATCGGATTTCCCTTTTTGGACAGACTCGAATCTCCGCAGATGACCAAGGAGAGCTATTTCAGAAAACTATCCCTTGACATGAACAGAAAAACCGTGTTGGTCGCACCCTCTTGGCGAGGGTTGCGATTCAGCGCCATGGATGCCACTTATTTTCAGGAGATCATTCCGATCCTCAGATCGTTTGATCTCAACATCGTCATCAAGTTGCACCAAAGTTCCTTCGGCGATATCATGGCCGACGGGGTGGACTGGCAGAAGGAGCTGGAAAACTTGTCAAGGGACTCAGACATTCATATTGACTATGACATTGATGATGTTCCCGCGCTGAAGCATTCGGACATTCTGATCACAACCACTTCTTCCAGCAGAACCTACAATTTCATGCTGTTGGACAAGCCGGTCATCTTATATCCTGACGTTGATGATGCAGGGGATCCCCTAGACAAGGAAAGGGTTGAACTGATGCGCCAGGGGGCTTTCGGGGCCATGTCGCCTTCAGACATCAGAGCCATTTTGAGACGGTTGCCCGAAGAGGACCCATTGATGAGCCGGGAGAGATGCCGAGTGGCTCGACAATGCTTTGCAAATCCCGGGAAGGCAACGGAAGCGGTCGTCAGACTGATAAAGAAGGAGTCAGGCGGCTGAGAAACCCGATGTCGTCCGGTGAGTGTGGCGGTCGTCCGGACTTATTTGAACCGTTATGTTGCGGAGCTGTGTACAGGACAAAAAAATGATTTGAGGAAGGAAACCCGGCTTTTTCTTGCAGTCGGGGAGTCGGCCCGTCTGGGAAAAAAGCTTGCCCCCGATGTTTTTTGTCGGGGGCCGGGTTTCTCGCCCATTCCCGAATTTTTGTCCTGTACACAGGTTACGGAGGCAAATGACAGAAATGAAGCTTCACGAATACATCGCCAAGGCGATCCCATTGCCCAAGCTCTATCTGACATCTTTCTGCAAAGGACATCAAAACAGAGAGTTGTTGGACAATGTGGAGACCTATTGCATGTTTCTCGGTTATCAGAGAAGCGGGCACACCCTGATCGGAGCATTGCTGAACGCCCATCCTGACATCGTGATGGCCCATCAGCTGGGTACGCTGAAATATATCCTTGCCGGGTTCAGCAAGAGACAGATATATTCTCTCATCCTCGAAAACGCGACCGCGTTTACGGAGAGAGGATCGACATCCGGGGGAAGATACTCGTACCAAATTCCCAACCAGTGGCAGGGGAAGTTCCGAAGATTGAAGATCATCGGAGACAAAGAGGGTGACGGCGTCACACGCAGACTGATGGCAAGGCCCTGGCTCCTCCCGCGCCTTTGGAAAACCATCAAGGGGAATATCAAAGTGCTCCACGTCGTGAGGAATCCTTATGACAACATCAGCACCATATCCAAACGGATGGATATGGGGTTGGAGGAGAGCATCAAGTTTTATTTCTCTCTGTGCAGAACGGTTGCAGATGTCAGGAAAAAGATAAATGCCGCTGATCTGTTTGATATCAGACATGAGGCATTCATTGATGATCCAAAGGAACTTCTGAGGCAGATGTGTGCTTTCCTTGGGGTGGATGCCCCGGATGACTACCTGAACGACTGTGCGGACATTGTTTTCAAATCGCCGCATAAAACCCGCCATGACGCGCCATGGAATGATGGCTTGATAGCAGGCGTCGAGGAAAGGATGAGCCAGTTTCCGTTTTTGGAAGGCTATTCTTACACGGATTAAGGAATGCTGGGCACTGGGCTCTCGGCAGAAAGCGATGCCCAGGAACCAGTGCCCTTACAGACAAGGAGAGCTATGAATCATTCTTTGAAAATTTTAATGATTTCAATCATAGACCCCATGGCGGATCCCGGCGGCGCAGGGGCTGTCACACGCGGTTTGCTGAAACTGTTCCGAGAGGAACCGCTGGCTGCCCAAGTGAAGTGGGTCGCACCGATTCGCATCTTTCATAAACTCCATGCGATTCACCAGCTGACAAGCATCTTGAAATCGCTTGTCTCACATCTTCCGTCCAAAGCTGAATTCACCCATTCGCGGCGATTCCTCAAAAACATCAGACAACTGCTTCACAAGGAGGATTTCGATCTGATTCTGCTGAATGGCTCCGATCTGATGTGGTTGCTGGATGAATTGCCACCACATCTCCCGTACATGCTGATTGCCCACAACATCGAACATCAGCTCTTTTTGTCTCAGATCAAAACCTATGATGACAGCCTGAATACCCCATTTCGCAAACTTCTGCGACGAGACGGGGAACGATTGCGAAGATATGAAATGTCAGGGATGCAGTGCGTCAGAAATGTCATCTTTCTATCCGACAAGGATGCTGAATTTGCTCAAGAACAGTGCTCAGGTTTGAATGTGATCGTCATCCCCCCTCTGTTTGACTACCCGCCGAGACAGCGTGAGATTTGCTCAAACAGAGACACGGAAGAACTCAGAATGGGATTTCTGGGAAACTTTGGCTGGTGGGCCAACCGGGACGGCATGAGATGGTTCCTGACCGACGTGTTTCCCCGACTTGATGAAAAGACACAGCTTCACATCTTCGGCGCGCAAAGCGGCAAGCTGGTGCCCAATCATCCTCGTATCATAAAGCACGGTTTTTTGCCGGATATCAACGATGTGTGGAAGAATATGGATTTCATGATCTGCCCGATTTTCGAGGGAGGCGGCGTGAAAGTCAAACTGGCAGAGGCACTCTACAATGGAGTGCCTGTTCTCACAACACCATTCGGGTCCCGGGGAGTGGAATTGTCGCAGGCAGACGGTGTGATGACATTGGATAGTGCGGAAGAGTGGATTCATTTTTTGCGTTCATCTGCCGCGAGAACCTTTCGGACACAGCCGGTGCCAGAATCCATATCCCGTCTTTTCACCATTGAACCCTATGTCACCCCCCTGCAACGCTTTGTCCAAGAGGCGAGTTTGTAGTTCCGCCTTCAGGCGGTGTCACACCGCCTAAAGGCGGAACTACAAACTGGTTATGAAGTGCGCCACAACGAGGACTCGTTCTCCTCACCCGCGTACGCTGAAGTGAAGCAGGGAATGGCGAGAGAATCGGATATCTTATGCCGTTCCTGTAAAGCAGACCGCCGCGATGAACACCTCCACAGATGTGGTTATGCAATGCTCCGGAGGTTCCAAGCGGTCAGCGGCAAATCCGTAAATGAATGAAAGAATCTGATATGATCAGGAAAGAATGACTCGTGACAAACGACTCGGACACAAAGCCTCTCTCCCGAACCATTCATAACATGCTGACCGGCACAGTCAGCATTTTTGTCGCCCAACTGATCGTCATACCCACCGGATTCATCACATCGGTCTTTCTCGCCCGCCAACTCGGGCCGATGGACTTTGGCCTGTTCGCGTTGTCGTCGAGGCTTATTGTGTGGGTGGAATGGACTGGCACTTCCATGCTTTCCGGGGCGACTGCCAAGTTTGTCAGCCAAGAGAAGGACTGGCAGGCGGTCGGGTCCCTCGCGGTACAGATGTATCTGATTATGAGCCTTTGCAGCGCGGGGCTGATATGGCTTCTCGCCCCCCATCTGGCCCGCTTGTTCGATGAACCAGCCATTGCTGAACATATAAGGCTTTTTACCATGGAGATCCCTCTTTTCAGCCTCCTCGCCGCCTATCGGAACATCCTTTCCGGAAGGGGATTTTTCAAGGAACGGGCCCGGTTGATCGAATGCTACTGGATCACCCGGCTGATCCTGATCGTTCTGCTTGTGCAGACGGGATTCTCTGTCAAAGGAGCGATTATCGGAAGCATCGGAGGAACAGCGGCCGGACTGCTCCTCGGGATGACTTACATCCGCGTGCCGCTCTTTCGCAAATCGGAGTTTTCTGTCCGCCGGTTATGGAACTTTGCCGCACCGCTCTTCTTATCTTCTCTGGGTCAGCGCATATTCAGGCTGGATCTGTTTGCTCTCAAATCACTCGGAGGAACTGCGGCCCAGGCAGGATTTTACAGTGCGGCCCTGAATCTCTCCCTACCCCCTTCTTTGATCTCTCAGTCTCTGGCCCCGCCACTGCTCTCCACGTTGAGCCGGCTGTTCAGTGAAAATGAGGAGGCTGAGGCCAAAGAGATCGGAAAAACGATTATTCGTTCCGACTTCTGGCTCATCCCGTTTGCCGTGATGACTGCTGGCGCGTCCGCTGAGATCGTGGAATTTGTTTTCGGAACGGAATTCCTGTCCGCAGGTCCGATTCTTTCCTTACTGATCTTTGCGGCCACGGGCCTGTTTGTCATCAAGAACTCAAATGCAATTCTCACTGCCTTGGACAAACCGGGATGGACCTTCATGGTGACAGGTCCCATGGTTCCCTTGGCCTTGATCGGACATCTGATTCTGATACCGAGGATGGGCGCGACAGGTGCCGCGCTGGTCACAACGCTGGTCTCATGTTTCGGCGCGCTCGCTTCTCTCTTTGCGGTTTACCGGATATGGCGGATTTACCCGCCTTTGAAGACGGTTTTGAAAAGTGCTGTCTGCTCGTTGCTCGCTTTTGCCTTGGCAAGCCTGTGGCCTGCATTCGGGTGGATGCTCATCTTGAAACTCGTTGTCATTGTTCTTGTCATCCTGCTGACCTTCTTCCTGCTCGGAGAGTTTACAGCCCGTGAGCTGAACTGGCTCCGCTCTCTGAGAAGGAAGCGTGAGACGTGAGACGTGATGGGTGAGACGTGATG
>JAOZRQ010000020.1:0-14221 GCA_029940115.1 Desulfobacterales bacterium | reverse complement strand
GTGAGACGTGATGCGTGAGACGTGATGTGTGATGCGCCTCACGTTTCACGCCTCACGTTTCACGTCTCACGTTTCACGCATCACCCCTCACGTTTCATCTTTTTCATCTATCTTTCTCGTCCCCTCCATCAGCAACCACATGAAATCATCCAGTTCCTCGGCTTCCATCTCTTCCGGAGAGAGCCCCGGGGCGAATTTGAAGCGGCCATCTGACTCCTTGAGCATCTCATAGAAAGCTTCCCTGCCCTCCTTGCCACGATATTCGGCACGCACGGGGTTCCCTTCCCTGAATGCCAAGTACGCTTGTCCTCCCGGGAGCCTCAGGGTGAGAACCCCGGTCTTCTGGTTGATGTTGAGGGTCTGAAACAGCTCGGCCGGGGGCATTTCAGAGAGCTTTCCCACCATTCCGGAGGCAAACTCATCGGATCGGACATCATGGATTTCCGTGAGTCTCCGGGCAAGCAGGCGGGTGAAATACATCTGAAGTGAGGGGAATTTGCCCAATATCTTTTTGAAAGACGCGCCGTTCATGGTCAGTACCGTGACCGCCTCTATGCCCTTGACCGTTGCCCCCACGGGATTGCCGCTGAGGAGGCTCATCTCCCCGAAAACCTCCCCCCTTCCCATGATTGCAATGCTGATGCCCCCCTCCCCGAGCACCTCGATCCGTCCAGACACGATGATGAACAGATTTTCCCCAGGTTGGCCTTTTCTGATGATGACCTCCCCCTTGGTGAACTGCCTGAAGTTGAGAAAGGAGATGAGATAACTGATGTCATGGGCCTCAAGACTCTGAAACATGGAGAAGTTGCCCAAGAGGCTGACCAAGGCACCGGTGTCATCTTCGGTCCTTTCGACCGTCCGGATGTTGAAGATTTCCTGATATTTCAGCCGGATGGAACCGGTACAGCCGCTGCATTTGAACGAATATCCGGCAGTGCCCCCCATCTCCTCATACTTTGTGTGAACCTCCATGATGTCCTCGATGAGGATGAGACATATGGCTCTGTCACGGGGGAACAAGACCGATTTGCCTGAGAGTTTCAGCTCGTCCCCAAGTTTGTAAAGAAGGGGACAGTCATTCTCCCCGACAATTTTGTAAAGGGCTTCGGGAAAATCAATGGTTCCCAAGGTTCTCACCGGAGCGGGCCGAACCGCTTTCGGGGCCGGTTCGGGTTTCTCCTTGGTCTTTTCCTGGGGAAGGTTGCCTGAGATTTCCCAGAACAGTTGCTCGACCGCGGCCTGGTATCCCCTGGGTTCCTTCCATTGGGTGAAATCACTGATGCGGCGCTGTTCGGTAGAATTCCCCCATTCCTGTATCTTCTCCATGGCCGTGGAATCGAGGCATATGGGAAAGAGCAGGGTCTTCTTGCGCCTCTGTTCCTCCTCTGCCCCAAATTGCATCATCTTTGCCATCCACCGACTGCGGGCCGAGTGCTTTGAAAGAACGGGCACCATGACCGAGTTCGTCACTCGGAAGGTTTCAGTTTTGTCTCTCGAATCCTTTTCATATTCCGACAACCAGCAACAAAACCCCTTCTTGCGAAAGTCCGTGTGCAACTGCTTGGCAAATTCCCGGTCCTCACAGGCATGTCCGATGAAACAGTAATGATACCGGAGCGGCTGTCCTGCCAGCAGTGCCATGTAATTGATGAAGTTTTCCGGCACACCGGTCCCCCGCAGGAAGTCATCGGGTATGTTGCCTCTGGACCGGTAGGTGCTGTCAATGCCAATGACAGATGGGCCGGCATGACATACCGTCTCAAGCCCTTCGGGCAGGCTGAGATCCACGTTTCCAAAGATGCACCACTCCACCACCGCATGGCTCAGGTCCGCATGGTTCAGGTCCGCATGACTCAAATCAGTGTGGCTGAGTCTCACCTCCGGCAACTTGGCATCTGTGAAATTGGCTCCCCGGCAGTTCACATGGCTGATGTTGGCATGACCCAGATCCGCCTCGGCCAGATCGGCCTTGCTGAGGTTGGCATGGCTCAGGTTGACCCTGCTGAGGTTGGCCCCCCAGAGTTTGGCGTTTCTGAGGTCCGCGTTTCTGAGATCGGCTCCGCCGAGGTCCGCGCTGGTGAGGTTCGCCCCGCGCAGGTTGGCCCTGTTCAGATTCGCCCCGCCAAGGTCGGCAAAGCAGAGGTCGGTCTCCCGGAAGTTCACGCCCCAGAGCTTCGCCTTGTTCAGATTCACTTCCCAGAAATTTGCCTGGCTGAAATTTGCATAGCTGAGGTTTGAAAGACAAAGATTCGCTCCGGAGAAATCAGGTTTTTCCCCGCCATGGCCTGCCTTCCATTTGTTCCAAGTGTTGACTCCCTGTTTGATGAGTTCAAGGTGTTCTTTGTTTGCCATGAAGATTCCTTCGTGATTACAGGTGACAGACCTCAGTCAGGAAGAAACTTGAAACTGGGTCATTCGATTTTCAGTTTCCAGGATCAAATTTCAAATTTCCAGTTTCAAAGCATTTTTTGTTTATGCAAGAATCATGCCATATAATAGCCGGTTGCTCAATTTTGACTGCTTCGCATCCGTGACCGAACAATTTCCCGCTCCTGCCAGATTGACAATCCCTCTTGGCCTTTGGCAACAGGCGGTTCGGATTGCCAGCCTGAACCGAGGGCGGTTCCTTTGCCGACTTTCCGATAGCTGCAGATTACTGATCTCTGCCTAAAGATAAACTAACATCATCCAATATTCAACCAAATTGTTCAGAAGGCGCGATCATGACATCCGGTAAGGTCCTTATTCTTTGCCCTCCATTCCTGACAAAAAAATCATAAGTAAACATAGGACTTGCGACTGAACAACTTGCCCATTTTTCCGGCTTCAAATCCTGCCTCTGATTCAAATCCTGCCCGGGTTCATCCGAAAAGAGAGCAAGAACAGGAGGCTTGCTCTTTTGTCCCCAAGTTTACACTTATGGCAAAAAAATATTGACATCCGTTTATAATCGGGTAAATTGTCAAATTTGAGTATCAACAGATCCGAAAGTTTGATGAAAAAGAAAGGCATCCGTCATTGCTGAGTTCACACTTTTTGGATTGTCATAGCGGTGCCGCACCGCCTAGAGGGTGTTTGAAAACATCTGCCACCCTCTGCCCGTGCCCTGCCCTTTGCCCGTGCCCGAAACCAGCACAGACAGGGGTACGGCAGGGGCAGGGAGTTTTCAAACACCTTCTAGAGGGTGTTTGAAAACCTGTCCATGCTCCTCTTCTCTGCCGAAAATAGGGCACGGGTAAGTGTGAAAAAAGGGACAGAAGGTGTTTTCAAACACCTTCTAAAGGCGAAACGACAAACTGTTCAATTCATCTGAAAGTGGCACGATTTTTCAAATCGTGCCTGAACGAATTGAAAATTCGTTCCACATCGGCATGAATCAAAAGTCCAAGCAGGGCAGAAGATAAGGGGGAAACAGACCAGAGATGGCAGAGAAAAAGAGCATACTGGACAAGCTCCACATATGGATAGAGGCAAGGGAGTGCTTCCATCTTTCACACGCCCAGATACAGATGGCTCGTGAACTTGGGATGAATCCGAAAAAATTGGGCAAACTGGCAAATCACAGGCAGGAACCATGGAAGTTGCATATATTGAAAAAATTTATTTCAAGCGTTTCAAGAAACAGAGACCTGACCATGTCAAGCCGATTGAACAGATTGCAAAAGATCGGAAGAAGAAAACCTGATTATAGAGATTTCAACATAATGTTTGTCCGGAATCCTTAGTTTGCAGTTCCGCCTTCAGGCGGTCTCGCACCGCCTAAAGGCGGAACTACAAACTGGGTCCGGGACAATCTTTTTGTTGAACTCTATAACGCTTTTCGGGGAAGCCGTGAGGGCAAGTTCAAGTGTGGGTCCAAGTTCGCGTTCAAGATTGAAGCTTGTCATGGATTTCCCTTGATCTGGATGCGAGATGGCTGATGAGCGAAAACATAATATAATAAATACCGGACTGGAAAAGTTCCTAGAAGGTGTTTGAAAACACCTGTTGCCCCTCTGCCATGCCCCAGTTTCGGGCAGGGCAAGGGAGTTTTCAAACACCTTTTATGGGTTCTGATCAAATGAAGATGGTTGATGAACATGGAAATTCGGAGTGCTTGTGAGTGAACAGAGTACGGCGACAGCGTTTCGTCGTTCCACCCAAACACGGAACGACGAACTTTTTGCTTTTCAATGATATGAGGATCAAAGATGATGATGTTCCGCCCGCGATGAAGTATCAGGCCAAAAGTTTTCATATCGGAGACCTCCGAGGTTTCCAAAACCTCGGAGGTCTTATATCCAAAGATTTGTGCCCAAGTACTGAACATCTGAAAAAAGGGCAGTTCATCCTTCATGATTTGCAGAGGGAGGATTAAGATGAAAAAAGGAATTGACCGTCCTGAGAAAAAGGACAAGCACAAAAAAAGCTTGGATCGCTCAATCGTCAAGGTAAAAGGGAAACATGGCGAGTTTGTCCAAGGGCGAGGGTTCAGTTTCAAGGAATTGAAGGAGGCTGGCCTTTCGTGTGGAGAAGTTTCCAAACTTCGCATCCCGGTGGACAGCAGAAGAAAATCACTTCATGCTGAAAATGTGGACACGCTGACGAACCTGAAAGAGAGGGATGCGTAGGACTGAACAATGAAAGTCATCACAAATGAAATCTTCCAGATCGGAGGCGGGGAACTCTCCGATGCCGAGGATGCAGCCATTTATCTGATCCACTTTGAAGGGGAGGCCGCGATTGTGGATGCCGGTTGCGGTGGTGCCACAGACAGGGTGTTGGAGAATGTCCGATCCTGTGGCGTCACACCGGAGCAGATCCGATACCTCCTGCTCACCCACTGTCATTTCGACCACACCGGCGGTGCCAAGGCACTGAGGGACGCGCTTCGATGCCAGATCGTCGCGCATGAACAGGATGCCGCATTTCTTGAGCAGGGGACAACCGGGTGACCGCGGCCAGCTGGTACGGTTCAAGGATCACGCCATTCACGGTGGACAGGAAGCTCTCCGCCACGCGGGAAGATATCGAACTGGGAGCCAAGGTCATTCAGGCCATCCATGTTCCAGGGCATTCTCCCGGTTCGGTGGTCTATCTCACCGAGTCTGAGGGATTCGCCATACTCTTCGGCCAAGATGTTCACGGCCCCTTGGATCCGAGCCTCCTCTCCGACAGAGCGGATTATCAGCGGTCTTTGAACCTGCTCCTCTCCCTTGAGGCGGACATCCTCTGCGAAGGGCATTACGGAATTTATAAAGGAAAGCGGGAGGTGAAGGACTTTATCCAATCATTTTTGGCATGAGTCGGAGAGAGATTGCCTGTGCTCGTGAACGTGCCTGTGCCCGTGAACATTTACGGGCACGTCCACATTTACGGGCACGTTCACGTTTACGGGGACGAACATGGGCAGAGGGGGTGCTTGATGGACATAAAGATTAAAGGAAGCGACATGAAAAATCAGGAATTTGAGATCCGCGTGGCGATCAACGGCCGGGAATACAATATCTTTGACATCAACCAACTGGAAGAGAAGGGGATCGCGAACATCCGATCCCTGCCCTTTTCCATCCGAATCCTTGTTGAAAATCTGTTGAGAAAGTTGGATGGCCGAGTGGTCACAGAAGCGGATCTGCTCAATGTCGCAAGGTGGAAGAAACGATATGACGAACCTGTGGAGATCCCCCATCATCCTGCCCGGGTGCTGATGCAGGACTTCACCGGCGTTCCTGCGGTGGTGGATCTTGCGGCCATGCGGGATGCGGTGGGAACTCTGGGTGGAGACCCGCGGAAGATCAACCCCCTGATTCCGGTGGAACTCGTTGTGGACCACTCGGTACAGGTGGATTATTACGGCACAAGGGACGCGTTGACGAAGAATGTCGAAAAGGAATATCGGCGGAACCGGGAACGATACGCACTTCTCAAATGGGCCCAGAAAAGCTTTGACAATTTCCGGGTGGTCCCCCCGAATTCCGGGATATGCCACCAAGTGAACCTCGAACATCTCAGTAGAGTGATGATCGCCCAAGAGATCGGCGGAAAGCGGATGGCCTACCCGGACACCCTAGTCGGCACGGACTCCCACACCACCATGGTCAACGGCATCGGCGTGATGGGCTGGGGCGTCGGTGGCATTGAGGCCGAGGCGGTGATGCTGGGGCAACCCTATTATATGTCCATTCCGGAGGTGATTGGTGTCCGGATGGTCGGGGCGCTGAACGAGGGAGTGACCGCCACCGACTTGGTGCTGACGATCACGGAAATGCTCCGAAAACGGAATGTGGTGGAGAAATTCGTGGAATACATTGGCCCGGGCATGAAAAACCTGACCGTCACAGACAGGGCCACCATTGCCAACATGGCCCCCGAATACGGCGCGACCATGGGCTTCTTCCCGGTGGATGAAAAGACCATTGAATACCTGAAGCTGACCCATCGGGAGGAACAGGCGGCGATCACAGAGGCCTGCACAAAGGCAATCGGGCTCTTTTACACAGGCGAGAAAGACCCGGAATACACAGAGATGATCGAGTTTGACCTCGCCACCGTGCATTCCTCGGTGGCCGGCCCGGCCAGACCCCAAGACCGAATCGTCTTGCCAGACATGGAAAGAACCTTTGACAGAATCCTCGGATGCGAACATGAGAGAGATGCGGACATCTCCCAGTTCCATGACGAATCCGGGACCCGGAGCTCCCGTGAGGGGAGATGCATCCCCTGTTGTGAGCGGCGAATGTGCGACATTGACCTGAACGGGAGAAAGGAGAGGATCGGGGATGGCAGTGTCGTCATCGCGGCCATCACCTCTTGTACGAACACATCGAATCCCTTTGTGCTGATGGCCGCGGGGCTTCTGGCCAAAAAGGCGGTGGAAATGGGTCTGAGCATTCCGCCTTATGTGAAGACATCCCTTGCCCCAGGATCAAAGGTCGTTCCGGATTATCTCAGGTCTGCGGGACTGATGCCCTATTTCGAGGCATTGGGATTTCATCTCGCCGGATTCGGTTGCACCACCTGCATCGGCAACAGCGGCCCCCTCCATGCGGAGATTGAGGGCGCGATATTGGAGAACGACCTCACCGTGGCCGCGGTCCTCTCGGGAAACCGGAACTTTGAGGCGAGGATCCACCAGAGCATCAAGGCGAACTTCCTGACATCCCCCCTGCTGGTGATCGCCTTTGCCATCGCCGGAAGGGTTGACATTGATCTGACCAGGGATCCCATCGGCATCGATCCGAACAGCGAGCTGGTTTATCTTCACGATATCTGGCCATCGTCCGAGGAGATCGGGGCGCTTGTCAAAAACCATCTGACACGGGAATTTTTCAAAAATGCCTACGGGAAAATTTTTGAGGGGGATGCGTTCTGGCAGGGTCTGCCGGTCGCGGAGGGGACCACATACCAGTGGGACGATGCCTCGACTTATATCAGGAATCCCCCCTATTTTGAGGACTTCACCCTTGAACTGAACCGTCCGGGGAATGTGAGGGATGCGAGGGCTCTCATTCTGTTGGGAGACTCCGTGACCACCGACCACATCTCCCCTGCTGGTGCGATCCCCCAAGATTATCCCGCAGGGAGGCATCTCATCGGCAAGGGGGTCGCGCCCGAGCATTTCAATTCATATGGTTCCAGGCGGGGAAACCATGAGGTGATGATGCGGGGGACCTTCGGGAACATCCGGATGAAGAATCAGATGGTCACGCCGAAGGAGGGGAGTTTCACCCTCAAGTTTCCGGAAGCGCGGGAGATGTCCGTCTATGACGCGGCAATGGCGTACAAGGCGGAAGCCGTGCCGCTTCTGGCCTTGGGCGGAAAGGAATATGGGACCGGCTCCTCAAGGGACTGGGCCGCGAAGGGGACCACGCTTTTGGGGGTGAGGGCGGTCATTGCCGAGTCTTACGAGCGAATTCATCGGAGCAACTTGGTGGGCATGGGGGTGCTGCCCCTGACATTCCGGCAAGGACAGAATCTGGAAACCTTGGGACTGGACGGATCCGAAACCTTCTCCATCAGCGGCATTGCGGAGATGACACCGAGAAAGGTGTTGCCAGTCAAAGCGGTGAACGCGGACGGCACCGAGATCAATTTCGAGGTGACCGCCCGACTGAACACGGAAATTGATGTGGCATATTTTGAGAACAGGGGGATTCTCCCTTATGTGCTGAGGAAGTTGATGGCTGAATAATTTCCCCTGCCGTGCCCCTCTGCCCTTGCCCGGTGTCGGGGCACGGCAGGGGCACGGCGGGGCATCAGATCCATATCGGCATGGATGTGTCTGTCAGCCTCTCCGCAAGCTCACCGATGGTCAGGAATGCCTTGCCGGCCAGTTCATCTCCTTCAAGGGTGATGACAAATCCCTCTTCTTGGCACTTATAGACGATGGCGTTCAGGATGAAATCAATGGTTTTCAGGTTATATCTCTGATCATTTTTATGAAGTTCGACAAAAAGCGCGTCTATTTCAATCCGTTCCGCGTCCGATATGGGCCTGCTTCTGCCATTCGACTCGTTCAACAGTCCGCGGTGGTTCGACATGAACGGGTTCAGCACCGTGCATACGATGAAAATCGACTTCTCTTTTGAAAGTATCTTGGCCATGATATCTCCCTCCTGTTTTTCTGGATTTGCTTGCCGGAGAAGCGGCTCGGAAATAAAGAAACGCGGATTCTGACACGGTTCCGCGCTCCCGACAAACCCGACGTTTTTTCCCCAATAAAAGATGTCGAGGACAGTATCGGGAAGATGTCGGGGACAAGCATGGAAAACTTGATCCGCCCAGTCCCCTGAAGCTTGTCCCCGACATCTTTTATCGGGGATCTGAAACCGGGTTTCTTTCACTGGACCCATCCGCTTCATTCTGTATTGCATAAATCAGGAAGGGGGATAAATCAATGGGTTGGAGGGAGTATTTCAAGGGTAGCCATATGCTACTCATGGGGTAGGAAAATTGGCATCTTTTGTTTTCAGTTTACATTTTTCCCTGCCCTGTGGACAAAAAGTCGGGAATGGACGAGAAACCCGGCTTTTTTCCCAAACGGGCCGACTTCCCAACTGCAGGAAAAAGCCGGGTTTCTTTCCTTAATCACTTTATTGTCCGAGGCCCTGCCATAAATGATGGAGAGAATGGGCGTCGAATGAGGGAAAAAGTGTAAATTAATTACTTGGCCAAAAGTTTATGATCGAAAATCCAAGTTTTTTCAAAAAATTTCTCTTTGACAAATACCAAAGAGACTCGGTTTCGCTCTCAGGGATTTGGCGGTCCTTCTTCGTCGATGAGATGGGTGTCGAAGAGAGAAACCGGGTTTCCTTGTCTGAAAGAAACCCGGTTTCGCTCTCAGGGGATTTGGCGGTCCTTCTTTGATGAGATGGTGTCGAAGAGAGAAACCGGGTTCCTTGTCTGAAAGAAACCCGGTTTCGCTCTCAGGGGATTTGGCAGTCTTTCTTGGATGGGGAGAGAAACCGGGTTTCCTCATCTCACTCCCCGATCTTCAATATGTCCGTGCCTTTGGGGATGCGAAAATTGAATACCGAGCCGTCAGGTTCCCTGAACTGAAAATTGCTCATCTCAATCAGGTTTTCATCGCCATAGGTGTTGTAGGTGATGATCTTGGCGATATCATATGTCCTTTTTGAAATGTAGAGCAGGACATAATTTATGTCGTATTTCTTCTGTTTGGGCAGAAGTTTCAGGACATGATAGCCTGCGTTGTCCCGCTGAAGTGCGACATTGAATGTCTTTCTGACAAGCCCGATATCCGAAAGGAAGCTGGCACCTTTGCCATCCCCAAAATATTCGGGTGTCTTGCCTGTCAGCACCTGATTGTCCTCGGGTCGGTAAACCCATAGTTCATCCCCGTCCGTCAGGATGATCTGCTTCTCAGGAACCTCATATTCCCACCGCATCAGCCGAGGCCGTTTGATGAACACCTTTCCAGACGCGGTATCGGTTATGTCCATGGCCTTCAGTGTTGATTTCTGATCAAAACGTGCGCTGAACCCCGGGCCAGCATAGCGTTTTTCGACCCTCTCCACAATGGCGTCCAAGGAGGCCGCCTCTGCCCCGGCAAACCATGCAAGGACAGACAGAAAGATAACCATTGCCTTAAATTTCATGTTAATCTCCTGTGTAAATCAATGTAAGTTGCTGATTTGCTCTACGTCATCTCCCTGATGGGCTTTCGGGCAGTGCGATCGGGCCGAATGTCCGCCGTGATCTGGACTTTGAGCTTCCGCCGGTTGTCTTTGATCTCCATCTTATCCCCGAAATTCATCCGCCGATTTATCTTCACAAAGCCGCAACAGAGGCCCTTTGGCTTGAAGTTCTCCGGCCTGTCTGGGCTGATGAGGCTATAAATTCGGTCCTTGTGGCGGCCGACGCCCATGTCGGTGACGCAGGTCAGGACCGTGCCAATCTCATTTCCGTCCGTATCGAGGACCACCGCGGGATCCTCTGTGGAGACCTTGCGGAGGTCGTTGCCGACAAAGGGGTAGGTGAAATCGGGATCCCCGACATCTCTGAGGGCTTGGGCACCGATGAAGTCTTTCGTGAAATCAGTCTGGTCGTCATTGTAGGGAAGGGTGAAGGGCCAAGGATTGTTGATGAATGGCCAGTGCCCGATGTCCTGATGGGACAGGGGAAGCACCGCGCCGCCTCTGAGGGAATCCCTCGCGGCAAGGCCACAACAGATCAGGCCCGAGTCCTTGCCCGCGTCGAGGATCATGTGCCAGAGCCGGACAAAATGGGCAGGTTCGATGAAGATTTCAAAGCCGAATTCGCCGGTGTAGCCGGTGCGGGAGAGCAGGATGGGCGTCTGGTCTGTCAGACGGGCCGCGTCGCCAGAAGGGGATCCGCTCTCAAAATGACCTTTGAAGGAGAAATAGGGCATCTTCTCAAAGACCTTGTCAGGTTCCGCGAGGATCTTCTTCATAATTTTGCCGGCCAGTGGCCCCTGCACGTCCAACTTCCCGACCGTGTCGGTCAGGTCGGTGATCTTCGCGTTTCGATCTCCCTTATGTCTGTTCAGATGCACGGCGATCTCCCCTCCCATGCCGGCATTCACGACGGTCAGATAATTCTCATTCGCCACTTGATAGACAATCGCGTCGTCCATGACGTGCCCCTTTTCGGCGAGGTATGCGCCATAGACACATTTGCCGGGTTTCAGGGGGGTCTTTTGGAGGCCCACACATGCATCCAAATCCTTGGTGAAGCAATGTTGAAGCAGATCATACGCGCCCGGCCCCGTCACCTTGACCAAGGCCATGTGGCTGGTGTCGAACATGCCAGCGGCTTTCAGCACAGTCAGATGTTCCGTTTTCGCTCCGGATGGATACCAGAGCGGCATCTCATAACCGCCGAAATTGGCCATGTTCGCGCCTTGTTCCACATGCCAGTCATACAGCAGGGTCTTTCTTGTCTGTTCTTCCATAGTGTTCCTTTCTGATGCGTGAAACGTGAAACGTGAGGCGTGAAACGTGAATTCACGCATCACGAGTCACGATTCACGCATCACGATTCACGCATCACGATTCACGCATCACGATTCACGCATCAGGTTTGATAATGGGCAATGCCGCCAGCTCATCAAGGGGGATATCATCCACCACCGCATGACCGATGCGGTCCAGCAGGACGAAGTGAATCCGACCTCCTTCCCGCTTCTTATCCTTGGCCAACGCGTCCAGCACGGTCTGTCTATCCACCTGAATCTCGGTGGGAAGGCCGAGGCTTTTCAGCAGATTCACGATCCGCTCCGCATCTTGGATGGGCAGGAGCCCCTTTCTGACAGAGAGGTCCGCAGCCCCCCTCATCCCAATGCTGACAGCCTCCCCGTGGGGAATGCCCGTGGTCTTCTCGATGGCATGGCCGAATGTGTGCCCGAAGTTCAGCTTTCGCCGTTCCCCTTTTTCCTTTTCATCCTTGTTGACCACAGTTGCCTTGATCACCACCGAGTCATACACGAGCAGTTCAATGACATCACGG
This sequence comes from Desulfobacterales bacterium, assembly GCA_029940115.1. Classification (GTDB taxonomy): domain Bacteria; phylum Desulfobacterota; class Desulfobacteria; order Desulfobacterales; family 4be13; genus JAOZRQ01. The sequence goes on along the minus strand of JAOZRQ010000020.1, from coordinate 2,251 downwards.
CGGAGTGCCAAGGCGTGGCGATGATTCTTCTCAAGGAACCGGAACATGGCCTCATCCGCAATGGCAGCATGTTTCACGATCTCGGCAAAACCGCTCAACACCTCCTTTTCCGGCAGGGTTTTCAGCATCTCTGTATCGCAGATGACGAACTCAGGCTGGTTGAACACCCCCACCATGTTCTTGTACCCTTTGAAATTCACGCCGTTTTTCCCCCCCACACTGGCATCCACCTGGGCCAGCAGGGTCGAGGCCACGAACCCGAACCGCACCCCGCGAAGATAGGTGGAAGCGACAAAGCCGGTGATGTCACAGACAATGCCACCGCCAATGCCGAGGAGGAACGCTGTGCGGTCCGCGCCCAGTTGGATCAACTGGTCCCATATGAATTGGACCGTGTCCAAGGTTTTGATCGTCTCACCAGTGCCGATGGGGATGACCTCGCAGGATGGAAAGTCCTTTCCGTATGCATCCAGCATAAGGTTGTCCGTGATGATCACGGTCCGGTCCGCGGGGATGTGTCGCTTCAGATTTTGAAGGGATTCACCGACCATGATCACCGAGTCGCCCGTTTCGCCTTTGATCTGGAGTAGTTTCATTTTCCTTTGAAAAAATTTGGGTAACCTTTTGAGCCAGATAGGAAAAATTACCCATTGGTGAGAAAGTGCAAACGACTGGGAAGTTTTTTGAAAAAACTGAGTTTCTGCCGTAAATATTCGGTAAACCCCGTGCTCGCTCACGCCGGATTGCCAAATCCGGCGGGATGGCGCCTCGGACTTGTCAATGTTCGGCAAACCCCCCTTTCAGGCAAAATGAAAGATGCCCAGAACATCTACTTTTTCTTCCCCGACACCAAAAGCACCATCAGGCCGATCACCGGCGAAAGGAGTACCGAGCAGAGGAAATATCCCCAGAACCCCATATTCTTGTTTCGCCCTGCCAAGCCAATGACCAGACTTGCCGCAAAATATCCGATCTGGACAGCCGGCGGATAGGCAACGATCATCTGTAACGGTAAAAAATTCATTCGTATCCCTTCCATTTTCTGATTATAACGAATTTGGGAAGGTCCGTGAACGTGCCCGTGAACGTGAATGTGCCCGTGAACGTGCATGTAAATGAATGTCGATGTTCAAGTCCAAGTCTGAGTTCAAATTCACGGGCAGAGTGGCCTTCCCAAAAAGCGTTACAATCAGCCTTTTCCCTTTGTAAAGCCTCTGATGAACCTTACCCACCTCCCTGTCACGCTCGGTTCGGATGGGCCAATTTGAAGCCTCATGATCATGCCTTCATCCCTCATCCTCATCCTTCATCCTTCCATGTCCCAGTCTCTTGTCCAGATGAACCTTTGACAACAACATGATGATTGTCGGTATGGTTCTTTTGTAATCGGCATCCAGATAAAAGTATGCCGTACTCGGCGCAAACACAGCAAGACCTGTGGCCAACCCCCCGACAAGATCAAATACCGCCTTCCCGCTGAACCAGCCCACACCTGATATCATGATCTTTATTCCAGTCATCAGCCCCATGGTTCGGACAATGATGCTCCAACCAATTTGGGAGAGCACGGATCCGCCGATGAGACCCACCACTCCTCCGGCAGAAACTGCCAACATTCCGATGATGATGCCTTTTGTGAAGATGGAGTTCATCAGCTCTTTCGAGATTCTGTGTTTTATGTAAGTCCTTTTGTTGACAGAATTCAGCATCTCAAGGGTTACTGCCCGGTTGACCTCATCCACAAACCGCTCCTGTTCCTCATGACTGAGCCTTTTCCACCACGCCTTTGTTTTCAATTCAAACAACCGGAGAATCCGCCTTTCAATCTCCTCCTCGGTGTGATCGTCATCCAGCTGATACCCCGAATTCCTGTATTCTGACAGTTTGTCTGCCACATCAATAAGCATCTGCTTGTAAGAAAATTCATGGTACAGTCGGAACAGATTGGCCAGACCGTGGCCGGCAAGCCGCCTCAAATCCGAACTGATCAGGTCTTTCAACTGGTTGCGGGTATAATGTTCATATTTTTTTTCTGTTTTTCCAAGACCGTTTTTCACCAGAAAAAGCAGATCCGCATCATCCAACTGATCCATCAAATCATACAATCTGTCGTTTTTTGGCATTTGTCACCTCTTCTCTGAAAGGATGAAATCGGAAGGATGAAGGGCCTCCTTCATTTTGCCTGAGAAGTGTGGTTTGGGCCTTGATCATCGTTTCGGCCACCCTGCTCCCGCCGGATTGCCAAATCCGG
>JAOZRQ010000274.1:6945-8869 GCA_029940115.1 Desulfobacterales bacterium | reverse complement strand
ATTTTTTTGTCCCGTGGGGACAACTGAAAATAACCCGGCAATTCATTGCCGGGGAATTTTTTGTCCCGTGGGGACAACTGAAAATAGCCCGGCAATTCATTGCCGGGAACAAATGTCACCCATTTTTTTGTCCCGTGGGGACAACTGAAAATAACCCGGCAATTCATTGCCGGGAACAAATGTCACCCATTTTTTTGTCCCGTGGGGACAACTGAAAATAACCCGGCAATTCATTGCCGGGGAGTCCCCAAACAGTCTGGAAACTCATTTTGGAATAGATCCTCAGTTGTCCCTGCGGGACTGGACAAATTGTGCATGCCCGGCAATGAATTGCCGGGCTATTTTCACAAGTCCCTCCGGGACAATTCCCCCAACTTGCAAATGCGCCCGCTGAGACAGGAGTCCCGGAGAGTATCTTCAATTCTGTTATTATCCAGCGTACTTGCGCTCTCAGCCGGGGGATTGATCCCCCGGTGACACGCCCCGGAATCAAAGCCCCGGAATTAAAGACCCGAAATCAAAGACCCGGAAAGAAGAGTTCAAAATACTCCCGCAGAACATGGTCAGCGTCTCCCTGTGCCGGATGTCGGCTTTTTTGGGGTCTTCATGATGACTTTTCCTCTTTCACATTCGTCTCAAACTCAGCAAATTTCATATCACAGGTTCTGAACGGTTGCAAGGATTGCTGACTTTCCCCTTGCCCCTTGCATCTCCCCTCAAAATCTGATATTGATTTCCATGTGGTGCGTGACAGACAATTGCTGCAGGGAGGAAATTTCCCCGACCTGCTGAAAAGAGCCAAACGCAAACTGGAATACATTGACCTTGCGACATCTGATGTGAGACCCGCTGGCTGGTGTTCGGGGAGGATCGGGCACAGATGGCATCCGTGGATCCTCAAGGACCCGGAAACCAACAACAAATTTGATGATCAAGTGAAAGGATAATTTGTACGATGGATATTTTTAAAAGAGTTCATGCCTTTATCTGGGAGTCTATGACCACCAACAACTGCAATACCTATGTCATTGAGGGCCCGACCCGGATGTTGATTGATCCGGGACATGCGGCCCTGTTTGACCATGTTCACGAAAAGCTTTCGGAGTTCGGAATCGGAATTGAGGATATCGGATTGGTTCTTTGCACCCATGCCCATCCGGACCACATTGAGGCGGTTCATATATTCGAGGATGAGCCTGCCCTTTCCACAATCCACCAAGCCGAATGGGAGATCGCAAAACCGTATGCCAGCACGTTCGGCATCTCTTTGGAATCGGTCATGCCCGATTTTTTTCTGAAAGAAGGGGAGCTCTCTGTGAACGGTCTTCAGTTCGAGATCATTCATACCCCGGGCCATTCACCCGGCTCGGTTTCGATTTACTGGCCTGAGGAGAGGGCACTGTTCACCGGCGATGTGGTTTTCAAAGGCGCTCTGGGACGGACCGATCTTCCCGGAGGGGACGGCGATCTGCTCAAAAAAAGTATCAAGCGGCTCTCAGAACTCGACGTAGAATATATTCTGCCGGGGCATGGAGAGATTGTTGCAGGGGCAAAAGCCGTCAAGCTGAATTTCGAGGAGTTGGAACAGGTCTGGTTCTAACGGTTTTTGTGGTTTCCGACATGATCCGCAGATGAACGCGGATGAACGCAGACAGACGCCCACGGCCTGTGCGGCCGGCCAGGGTGCGGGAGCGTCAGCGTTCATCGGCGTTCATCCGCGGTCTGCAGGGATCGCAGCCGTCTGAAATCCTATGCAACCACAAAATCCGTTAGAATCAGGAACAGGTCAGGTCTGGTTTGGCTACATCTGAAAGGATGAAATATGAAGGATGATAGGAGAGGCGGATCCAGAACGCCCGTCCGGTGCGCAGTGCCGTTCTCCCACATACCGATATGGCATCGCCGCCGGATTTGTCAACCCGGC
>JAOZRQ010000274.1:0-6845 GCA_029940115.1 Desulfobacterales bacterium | reverse complement strand
GGGAGCAGAAGGGTCACGCTCGGTTCGGCTGGGCAAATCCGAACCGCCTATCGCCGCCGGATTTGTCAACCCGGCGGGAGCAGAAGGGTCACGCTCGGTTCGGCTGGGCAAATCCGAACCGCCTATCGCCACGGGTTGTCAACCCGGCGGGAGCTTACAGCTTTGGAAACCCATGCCTTTGCGCCAACTTGCCGAACATTTGTGAAAGCCCTGCCCCTATAGAGAAGAGGGAGCCGATGTCGAGATTCTTGTCTGCTGTCTCGTCGAAAAAGATGTTGAGGCTCGAGTCGATCCCCTCTTCTGGCAGGCGGTAACACAGCATGATCGGAATTTTGGGCAGGGGATGGAGGACCACGGATATGTCAGATTGAAATTGTTTTTCCACCTGCCTCCCGTTGAAAAGATGAACAATGTCGTCAAAAAAATCAGTATAGACATCAGCCACCCGCTTCATGGCCTCTTCGCATCGTTTTTGAAAAAGCGGATATCGCTCCTTTCCGTCTGTCAGTTCTCTGAACGAGACCCAGTTTCCTGTAACTGGCAATCCCTCACCGTGAAGAACATAGTTGAAAAATGGCACGGCCACCCACGGATTGATATGGATATCCGAGTAAAGGTTTCCCTTTGTGTCCACGCTGAAATCCTTCCCGAGCACTTTCAGTGTAAGCTTGTCCCCTGAAAACCAGCCTCTGGTTCTTTCGGCTGCTTGGGCAAGGTCAATGTCAGCCATCTCATCTTTCAGATTTTTCAGATGGTTCCGATCTTCAGGTTCCCCGGAGAACCGTTCAATGATCTCCCGATCCAGTCTGGGACAGTGATCAAGTCCTTTCTGACCGGTGAATACGGCCCCAGCAAACGCCAGACATGTCTTTTGACCGCATTCCCGACAATTCGACTTGTCGAGCAGTTGGAAAATTTCCATGGCGTTTTTGGGTTGTGGCATGATGGCCCCCTTTTTCTTCAAGCATCAAGCATCACTTCACATATTTGTCAATGATTTCTTGAATGCTCCCCTCTTTTTTCATTTGTCTGACCGTATTCCCAATGTCAGGCAGGATACTCAGATAAGGAGATTTTGTTCCGATAAAAAAACAGTAAGTGTAACTGAACACGACATTAGGCAATTCAACAATCTTATGTTTCAGACCCGACTGTTTTATTTTGTGACGGCCAACATTTCTCTCTATAAGGAGGCAATCTGCTCTCCCCTTGGAGAGAAATGGAAAAAGATTCCTGTAATTGACAAAATGGACATCAAATCCACTTTTTGCCATTATTTCAAACGGTTTTTCTCCAAGCGCAACGCACCATTAAAAGGCTTCAAGGCATCCCATTTGTACAACTCGGCGTCATATGTGAAGTTTCCAGTGTTTTTAAGCTGACTTAATTGGTGAGTCTTGGAATTTCCGGCATATGTGAACAGCTTCATTTCCAAAGGAAAGATCGTCTCTTTGCCACATTGCACCCAGTCGTCTGTGAGATCACATGGTCCGAACTGGGCGCGTCTAAAAGCCGAACCCCAACACCGTGACATCATCCTGCCGTTCATTGGCCCCTTTGTATTCATTGAAGGCCTGAAGCAGGATCTCCCGCTGATCGTTGAAGGGTTTTCGGCTGTTCCTTTCCAAGAGTCTCCTGAATCGTTTGGTGCCGAATCGTCGTCTCTTTTTACCACCCAGTTGATCCACAAATCCGTCGGTAAAGAGATAAAACGCCATCCCTTTTTCGACATCAACAGTGTGGTTGGTGTAATTGAAGTTCAGATCAGAACGCTTATAGCCGATGCTCTGCTTGTCTCCTCTGATCACATTCAGTTGGTCATCATGGACGTAATACAGGGGGAGTCTTGCGCTGGCAAAGGTCAGTTGGATCAAGCAGGTGTCAGATGACTGCAAACAGGTATCCGGTGTAAGGGCCTGATTCATTGGCAACCCTCCCTCATTCATAAGCAGACGGACGTAGCAGATGGCCGCGTCCAGTCCGTCATCCGAAGACGCGTCCTTCTTGTCCTGCTGAAGGGATGTTTTGACAATGAAGTTCAATTGTTTCAGTATGGTTGCCGGGTCATAACACCCCCCGTCTTTGATGATCCTTCTCAGGCCCGAAGAGGCGATCATGGTCATGAATGCCCCGGGAACCCCGTGTCCGGTGCAGTCAATGATCGCAAAGATGAGGCCGGCGGTGTCGTCAGAATGGGCAAAGAAATCCTTGAAGAAAATGTCTCCGCCGACTACATCCTTGGGCATCCATATGACAAAGCTGTCCGGAAGATACACATTGCTTCCGTCAAGATTCGGCAACAGGGCGGTCTGGATCACCTTGGCATAACGGATGCTGGCCATGACCTTCTCATTGGCCTCCTCGACCTTCTCAAGGCTCTGATTCAGACGGGCGTTTTTCTGTTTCAGCTGTTGCTGGGCCACCATGAGATTCTTCGTGGCCTTCTTGAATGCCTCCATGATATTCTTGCGATTCGTGATATCCGCCTTTTTTATGGCCTCCGAGATCCGCTTGCTCTCGGTGATGTCCCGGCTGATCCCGATGGTCCCCAAATTTTCGCCATCAGGACCTTGGCAGACACCTCGGATGGTGTCCAACAGCACCTCCCTGCCGTCGGGATACTTGACCCATTCCTCGGTGGATTTCTGCTTGCCCGCATGGAATGCCTCCTCATCTTTTTGGCGAAAGGCTTCCGAGAACTCTTTTGGAAACAGATCCGCGTCCATCCTTCCAATGATTTTGGGCTTGCGAATGCCCACAAATTCGGAAAACGCGATGTTGCAGGCCCGATAGATCCCCTCCCTGTCTTTGCAGAATATCAGATAGGGAATCGAATCCATCAGCCCCTCCAGGAAAACCAGGGCCTGTCTCAGCGTGTCTTCCGAGTGCTTGTACTTTGTGATCTCCCTGAACGTCTTCTGGATGAATCGTTTCTTTCCAATGGCGGCAACAGAGGCGGTGATGTGGACAGGTATGATCCTCCCTGATTGGACAATGACTTCCGCATCATAGGCAAAGCCCTTTTCCGGAACATGGGCAAAGCCGTATCTGCTGTCGGTCTGAATGTTGAAGGCCCGGGTGTGATATTCTGCCTGATCCGGCGGATGGAGCATCAGGTGGTGATGTCCGAGTATCTCCCCTCTTTCCTTCTCCAGAAAGGATTCAGCCGATTTGTTGCAGTTGACGATCATTCCGTCCTGAGAATCTATCCATAGCATCGGGTCCTTTGCATATGTGAACGCGGCTTTATACTTTTCCTTGGTTTTCTTCAGGAGTTTTTTGGCCCGCTTGTATCTGATTTCAGTGACTTTCAGCCTGATCATCCGCCGGCGCAGCCTGTTCAGTTCCCTTATCAACTGCTCCTTGTCTTTCTCATCATCATTCATGTCCCATTTCCAAGGTGTTATTCCGCTCATTTTACCCCTTTGAGATGAAAATAGCTGCAAGTTGCAAGAATCGGGCTTACAGCTTCGGGCTTCGGGCTTGCAGCTTCGGGCTTGCAGCTTTGGGCTTGCAGCTTCGGGCTTGCAACTTTGGGCTTGCAGCTTTGGGCTTGCAGCTTCGGGCTTGCAGCTTTGAGCTTGCAGCTTTGGGCTTGCAGCTTTGGGCTTGCAGCTTCGGGCTTACAGCTTCGGTCTTGCAGCTTCGGGCTTGCAGCTGTCCTTGAGAAACTTCATGAATATCTGACATAGAGGCGATGCCGTTCGGTATTTGTGTCTTGTCAGATAAAAACTGCGTCTGAGGTCCACCCCCTCAATCGCCAGCGATTTCAATGTGCCGGCTTTGAGTTCCTCAGATACGGCGATGATGGAAAGAATGGAGATCCCCATGCCATGTTTTATGCCTTGGATGACAGCTTGGGTGCTTCCCATTTCGGATGTGACGTTCAGATCTTCGATGCTGTGGCCGGATCGGTTGAGCGTGTGCCGGATCGATTCCAATGTGCCAGATCCGCGTTCACGAATGATGAAAGGCTCTTTGAGCAGGGCCTTCAAGGGGATATGATCTTTTCTGGCCCATTTGTGAGCCGCAGGGACAACCAGCTTCATCTGATCTTGGACCAGCTTTTCCTGAAAAATTCTCTTGTCTCCGGTCTTGGCCCCCACAATGCCGAGTTCCAAGGCACAGGAAAGGGTGTCGCTGATGATCTTTTCGGTGTCTCCGATGGCAAGGGAAATGGTGACATCTGGGTATGCTTTCATAAAGTTGCCGACAATCTCTGGAAGAATGTGCACCCCTGGGATGGTGCTGCCGCCGATCAGCAGATGGCCTTTGACTTTTCCCTGAAATTCGGCCAGCGCGATTTCCGTCTCATCTCGCAGGGCCAACATCTCACGCGCATAGGTGTAAAGCAGTTCCCCCGCCTTTGTCGGCATCACCTCCTTTGTCAGACGATCAATGAGGCGGCATCCGAAATGTTCTTCCAGATCCTTGATATGGCTGCTGACGGTAGGCTGGGACAGATGAATGGCATCCCCTGCCTTGGAAAAACTTTTCAGTTCAAAGACTTTGCAAAAGATATGAAGTTGCCAGAGATCCATTTTTCAGTGAGAAGTGAGAAACCGCTTTCACTTCACATATCGGTCCTTAAATTTTTCTTTCAGTCTTTGGTTCACAATGGGCGGGACCATCTCCTCGATATCACCGCCAAAGCGGGCGGCCTCCTTTATGATGGATGAACTGGTGAATATCCACCGGAGACTGGTCATCAGAAAGACCGTCTGGATGTCCCTTTTCAGTTTCCGATTCATCAGCGCCATCTGAAATTCATATTCAAAATCGGACACCGCACGCATGCCGCGCAGGATGGCCCCCGCGTTCCGCTGGACCGCGTAATCCACCAAAAGACCGTTGTAGGTCCCTATTTCAACGCCTGAAAACTCCTTCAAGCTGATCTCAAGCATCTCCACCCGCTCTTCGATAGTAAAGAGGGATTTTTTGGAAGGATTGCACAAAATCGTGACGATGATCCTGTCAAAAAACTTGAGCCCTCTTTCAATAATGTCGAGATGACCCTTTGTGACAGGGTCAAAGGAGCCGGGATATATGGCAACTCTCTGCATGGTTCTTTCATTCCTCTTTTTCTGTAACCTAAATTGAGCGATTCTTGTCAGCAAAACTGGCTGATGTTCTGACATTGAAGGGTTTGCCCATTTCAGGGCTTTCACCCAATGGGTGAAAGCCCGAAAATCGCCGAACCCCTGGAATTGCAGGGAAGGAATCATGTTCAGGCCAAAGAATCGCTTAATTTGGGTGTAAGGATGAAGGATGAAATATGTCTGGTTCTGACGGTTTTTGTGGTTCTGCGTCATCTCAACCAGCTGGAAAAACGCAGAGGCCGCGGAGACCGCGGAGGTTCGGACGCTCCTCCGCGTTCTCCGCGTCCTCTGCGTCGAAAAAAGCTGCCTCATACCACAAAATCCGTTAGAATCAGAACTATGTATGTAAGGATGAAATATGTAAGGATGAAATATGAAGGATGAGGAATGAAGTGCTCATCTCATCTTTCAGGATTTGATATTTCAAAATTCATCCTTCACATTCATCCTTCACATTTGATCCTTCATATTTCAGTTTCATAGCACATAATCCAGAAATGAAACAAGGGTTTTTCCATACTTTCTCTGGTCTGTGACTGCGTATTCTGGGCAGTCTTCCGAAATCGGCTCTGAGGAGGCGTGTTCAACCACCACGCAGGCCCTTTTTTCCATGCAACAACTGGTATGAAGATTGCGGAGAGCCGGTTGTATCAGATTTTTGCCATAAGGCGGGTCCATAAAGACAAGCGTAAACGCGGGGCGGAACCGTCTGATACAGTTCAGGTTGTTTCTTATATCCCATTTGATGAGTTGGGCTACGCCTTCAAGGGCGCATGAGCGGATGTTTTTCGCGATGACCGCGTTCGCGTCTCTCTGATTCTCTATAAACAGAGCAGATGCGGCTCCCCGACTGAGGGCTTCCATGCCGAACGCGCCGGTTCCGGCAAAGAGATCCAAGACAACTGCTCCCGATATGCGAGAGGAGAGGATATTGAATACAGATTCCCGAATTCGGTCGGCGGTGGGCCGGACGGCCATGCCCTGAACCGATTGCAATTTCTTACCCCTCAATTTTCCGCTGATGATCCGTATCCCCACGAGCCTCTCCCCTGTCATTCCCGCGAAAGCGGGAATCCACTGCCGCAAATATTAGGCCCCATCCGAGCCGCCGCGCCTGTCATCCACTCTCCCTGTCATTCTCGCGAAAGTGGGAATCCACTGCCGCAAACCTTGGACCCCATCCGAGCCGCCGCGCCTGTCATCCACTCCCCTGTCATTCCCGCGAAAATGGGAATCCACTGCCGCAAATCATGAGGCCCCATCCGAGCCGCCGCGCCTGTCATCCACTTCCCTGTCATTCCCGCGAAAGCGGGAATCCACTGCCGCAAATCCTGGGCCCCATCCGAGCCGCCGCGCCTGTCATCCAACCCCTGTCATTCCCGCGAAAGTGGGAATCCACTGCCGCAAATCATGAGGCCCCATCCCACTCCTGTCATTCCCGCGAAAGCGGGAATTCACTGCCGCAAATCATGAGGCCATCCGAGCCGCCGCGCCTGTCATCCAACCCCTGTCATTCCCGCGAAAGCGGGAATCCACTGCCGCCCCAGTTGTTCGTTGCAGTGTTACCCGCGTCCGACCTTCGGCATGGGGAAACTGGCAGATGCCATTTCTGGTTGACAGAATACACGAAGTCGTCTGAATCGTCAATTAAATATCAGTGCTGTGTACAGGACAAAAAATTGGAAACGGAGGAGAAACCCGGCTTTTTCCCAAGCCGTCCGGTTTTCCAACCCCCAAAAAAGCCGG
>JAOZRQ010000791.1 GCA_029940115.1 Desulfobacterales bacterium | reverse complement strand
CCTGGGTGGTCCGGTCCCCGAGCTGGCCGTACCGGTTCGCGCCCCAGGTCCAGACACTCCCGTCATTTCTGAGTGCGGCGGTGTGCGCGTCCCCGGCAGCGATGGCCATCACATTGGTCAGGCCCGCGACCTGAACCGGCTCAATCCGGTCCTCCAGGGTCCCGTCCCCGAGCTGGCCAAAGTCGTTCTGTCCTTAGGCCCAGACGGTGCCGTCTGTTTTCAGGGCCAGGCTGAAGAAGTCTCCCGCGGCCACATCATCGATTTGGGTCATATCGGAGACTGGCAGCGCAATTAAGGTGTCATCGGTGGTCCCGTCCCCGACCTGGCCGTTCTCGTTGTTGCCCCAGGCCCAGACCGTGCCGTTTCCTTTCAGGGCCACGGTGTGGTAGAAGCCCGCGGCCATGTCGGTGTATGGGGAGAGGGGGAAGGTCTGGGTTCCGCCGGCCAAGAGGTCTTCCTCTGCGGTGCATACCGTGTCTGACGGATCATATGTCAGGTTGTCCGGGTTGATCGCCTCCATATAGATATTGTGACCGCCTTCCGCGTCTTCATGGATATTCGCGGTCACAAAGAGATGAACGGTTTCCCCTTTGGCAATGGAAAGCGGATCTGTTCCGTTCAGGACCAACGCGTGGTCCGGCGGGACCACCTCGATTGGTTCGGAACTTGTCTTGGCAAAGACCTTATCCCCTGTGTCATAGCTGTTGTCTTCGGAGTGATAGACCGTGAACTTTTCAATGTCCGAGGGGGTGTATGTCCCTTTGGGGATCAGCGTGAGTCCGGTCAGGACGGTATTGTTGTCCGAGCCCGAGAGGGTGATCTGGTAGAGCAGATGTTCCTCACCCTGGGCCACCTCTGCCTCGGGGATCTTCGGGGTGCGGACTTGGACGACCGGGGACGCGTACAGGGTGTATGTCTCCCCCGCCGGCAGGTCTGAGCCGACTCTTTTCGGATCCACCAAAAACTGGACATCCGTCAAAGCGGGCGCGGCAATGCCGATGGTCCCGTCGGTCTCCACAGGGTCAGCGATATCCGCGGTGATCAGGAGATATCCGGTTTCGCCCGCGGGAATCGCCTTAGGGCTTTCATCGAACGCAAAGGCCAGTCGGTTCCCGGGCCCCACTCGGTCCAGCGTCGCCAGTTCCTCATCGTCCTCATCCAGAACGGCATCCGCTGAATAATGGAGATGGAACTTGTCAATATCAGAGACTTGGTAGGTACCGGCGGGGGTCAGATTCAGGCCGGTCAGCTTCGAGCCCATGGCACTGTTTGCCAAGCTCAGTTCCAGTCCGTACAGAAGATGGGCCGTTGTGCCCTTGGGTCAGCTTTTCGATTTCCCCGTCGGTCGTCGTGAGGTCCAAGGCCCTGATCTCGCAGTATGCGGATTCAAAGGTCTGAACCCCGCCGCTGATCAGGTCTTTGGCCGTGAACCATCCTTTGGCAAGCCTGATGTCTGAAAGGGAGGGGGCTTGGATGGAGAGGGTCCGTGTGCCACCCGCTTTGGAACTGATATCCGCGGTGAGAAAGAGATGGGCTTTGCCATATTTGGGAAAGGTTTGGGTGAGTCCGGTGAACACAAGATTGGCTCCGCTCTCCCCGGACTCAGAGATTTTGGCAAGCTCGGTGTCGGCTGTGTCAAGGGTCTCATCATCGGAATAAAAGAGCTTGAATGCCGTGATGTCTGTTGTTTGATAGGTGCCTTTGGTTCTGAAGGTGATTCCATTCAGGGTGGCGCCCGATGGCTTGGGACTCAGGGTCAGATGGTAAAGAAGATGATCATTCGTGCGCGAGAGTGCGCTGTCGTCTGAGACCAAAGGGGTCTCAACGGAAATAACCAAAGGGCCAAATGACCCAGCCTGTCCTGATCGCACACCACGGACATAACGACTGCCCGACTTACTGCCGCTGTAGTCGTAGCCGTTGCCGAAGTGCACGCACCAGGCGTAGTCCGTGTAGCGGGCGTCGGTCGCCGCCGACCAGTAACCCGACATTTCGATATCGGAAAAATACTTGGTGTCTATTGCAGGGTTGTATTTTCTGTAATCCACAATGGAACGAAGTTCTTCTCTGCTCGGAAGGTGCCAGTCGCTATATCCGGCAAAAGAAAGTTCCTCGCAGTATTCGAGGGCCTTTTTCCAAGTCATGCTCAAACCGGGACCTTCTTGCTGCCACATCAGGCCGGTGTCGGTATCCGTCACTGTACCGTCGCCATTATCTATAAGCCCGGCAACAGTTACATGAACGAAGAAAAATACAAAGAAACATGAAAGAACGATGATTTTTTTCATTTTCAATCTCCTATGTACATCAGGGTTAAGGGTTAATCCCATGCTCGCCAGCGGGGGATTGACAAATCCCCCGCCCGTCATGCT
>JAOZRQ010000273.1 GCA_029940115.1 Desulfobacterales bacterium | reverse complement strand
GCCCCCGTTGTCTGAACTGTGATTCGTGTGATCAGATGATTGCCATGATTTGCCCCTCCATTGTCCCGTCAAGCGTTTGTGGGAGCTCAACCAAGGGAGTGCAAAAATGGCGGTCTCATTGCCTTTCGGCTTTCGGCGGTTCAATGTCCATTGTCTTTCAACCTGACACACTGAGCAGCCTTTTTTGCGCCCCCAAAACCCTCTGGCATCAGGAAAAGCTCGAAATGTCGAACAAAGTGTCGTTTTCTGGAAAGAAGGTTGTTGACATTCGACGTCCCTCATGGTGCAGGCATCCTCGTCGGCAGGCCGGGCGGCATTTTTTCAGTCAGCCACGAGCTGCAAATGGGAGTGTCCGCCTTCGGGGGGCACTGACATGCGAATCATGCCAGCACCCGCATTGGTGGGCCCGAGCTGCAATAGGAGAGTACTTTGTGGCCCTCCGCACATTCCCGGCAGGCCCACGATGTCCGTGACCCCAGGTGGGCCTCCGGAGTTTCCGACGATCCCACCACGACCCGCTCCAAAAACATCCCGCCCCACCAATGGGAAGCCAGTTCATGCCCATGCCGGAATCGGACAATCCCGCCCTTGTCCCGTCCGGAATCCCCACCCTGGATTCTCATCCATGCATGTGTCGTCGCCGGGCGACGTCATGGACGCTCCCATGTAAATCAATATTCCTTTACCATGCTCCAGTGATTTGTTTCTGCTGTCGTTTGTTTGTTGCCGTGGGTTCTAGGCGAACAAACCCGGCTTCTCTGAAGCTCTAGTCTCAAGTTTCGCACCCAAATTTTTGAGTGAATACAGATGGTCAAGTCAATTCTTGGTCCGTCTGACTCAATCTTTGGTCATGATGGGGTGCAAGTGCCTGATCTCACATTGCCCAAAAAGTGGGTTTTCGAGGTCGACCATCTCCTGAAACCCTTGAAAAATGGGCTCACATAGGGGTGCGAAACTTGAGTCTAGTTTGTTGTGATTTGATTGCTAATAACTCAAAAACGACACCTTGCAACGATGGGGCAGGTTTTGTCTGCGTCCATCTGCGGTCTCACATGATCGGCAAACCGCGGATGGACGCGGATGAGCCTCTGATGCCGCAGGGCCGGTTCCCGACTTTTCTGCCGGCACAGGAATTTCCGCACCGGGGCATTGACAGTCGGAGGTTTGCAGGGAGAAGGTGTCGCTTTTGAGTAATAACCTTTGACGCGAAGCCGGTTTTTTTTGGGGAGCAACTTTTGTCCTGTATTCGATCTGGCAAACGTGGATCCCATCGTTTGAGCCGTTCCATGCGATTCGCAATTTGTACGGGAAAGGCTGGGGAACTACAAACATGTCGGCCCCACGGCCTCCATTTAGTGTGTCGATCCCTTTTGGCCCCAAAAAAAGTAGAACGATTTTTTAAATCGTGAGTGTCAATCCCTTTGGTAGCAAAAAAAACTTGAAATGTCAAACAAAGTGCCATTTTTTGAGCAGAATCCAACCATTCGTTCTATCACAAAAAAAATAGATGAAATGATGAAATAATGGCATCTTTCATTTTGCCTGAAAGGTGGTTCACACTTTTCAGTTTGTTTCCGCCTTCAGGCGGTGCGAGACCGCCTGAAGGCGGAACTGTAAACTGGAATGTGAACCCATAAATGAAAGATGCCGAAATAATCAAGTTTTTTCTTGATAAAAGAGGGAAAAATGTGGCATATGAAGATATGAACATCTGGGGTGTGTAAAAAAAATCCATTTATGAATTCATTTTGCAAAGGGACGAAGATGATGCGATGTCCTCATAATGCACGGATGAGAATCCAAGGGGCAGTTCATCCTTCATAATTCATAATTCACAGAGGAGAATACAGCTTATGTTTGGAATCGGAATGCCGGAACTTATCATCATTCTGGTCATCATCCTGATCATTTTCGGGGCAGGAAAGCTCCCGGAGATCGGTGCCGGAATGGGCAAGGCCATCAGGAACTTCAAAAGTGCCACGGACATTGAACGGAAGGAAGAGGAGAAGCAGAAGATTGAGGGCGGAGAGAAAAAAGAAGCCTGATGAGGGGTTGCCTGACATCTTCCAAAGAAACTAAGTTTTTTCAAAAAAACTTAGTTTCTGGTACTTATCAAAGCGTCATTCGCCAAGAAGCAGGACAGAACCAAATACTGATGGGGACCCGCTCGCCGCATCAGTATAGAACCAAATACTGATGGAACGTGACCGTTCCCTTGTCACGGATGCCGTGGGACTCGCAATGCGCCACGCTCTCATCAAAGATATCCGCCGAGCGGAACCAGTGCCGGGCCAGCCTTTTCAGCTGATCGGCCATGTCGCATTTCCTGCTCCTTCCCAGATGCAGGAGAAGGACCCCGTCAGGTTTCAGACGCTCCCGGGCTTGGCGCATGATCGGGACATACACATCAAAGCTTTTCTTCTGCCGCTCATCCACAAACCCAGCGGGACGCGTCCTGAAATCCCCCAACGACCATCCCGCGAACCATAGCCGCAACCAGTTTGCGAGATGGAAACGGGTGCTGTCGAAGAATGGCGGCGAGGTGATCACCGCGTCGAGTGCCTCAATCTCTCTGGGCCAACAGCCTGTCGCGTCCTGCAAAAACATCTTTCCCCTCTGGAAATTTTGGGGCATACGCTGTAGGCTCCTTGTCACCTTGGCCCGCAGACGGTCAATCAGGGGACGATATTCAAAGGGGCCGGTCGGCTTGTACGGGGTGATCGGGTGTGATCGTCGACTGAGCGCGTAAGGCCGGTTCCCGTGCAGGATGTGCAACAGCGACGCCATCACAAAACACGCCTCATCCGCAACTGGCGGATGAAGCCGGAAATGGCGGCGGGCCAGCAATATCTCGTTCAGCGTCCGAGGCTCATAATACTCGGCAACCTTACCATTAAACCCGAGTTCCCGGGTCTCGGCCAGTTCCTGGTCTGTGGGCGAGTTGGCTTTGACAAAACTTTCAAGCCTGTCTATCAGTCGGACAACCTTCTCTCCCTCCGGCTTTCCAAGCTTCGCGCCGGCAATGACACACGCGGCCGGGCTGAGTTCAAACCCGCAGGCATGCCTCCCCTGCAACGCCGCCTCAAACGGGATGGTGCCGGCTCCTGCAAACGGATCCAACAGTCTCCCTTTTTCCGGAACAAATGTCTTCACCAGATAGTGGGCGATGGCCGGCTTGAGTTTTCCCGGATATGAGCATAAGGAGTGCAACGGGTGTCCCCAGTTCCGCTTTGTGAAGGGGGCCTTCTGATGGGGGAGATCGGTTTTGAACTCATCCCAGCGGATGCGCCAAGGCAAAAAGAGTTCCTTCACATAAAAGGGGGGATGCCCGGGGCGGTATTCAAAGACCAGCAAAGACTGTCTGAGCATCATCCCGCCTCTCGACTTTCGCTCCCGCAACAGGATCTCATCTTTTGGGACAAATCCCAGACTTTCCAAGCACACGCGGAGCAATTGATGGGCCGGCACATGAACCCCCGCATAAGCGGAATCTCCGATATCGATGGCCACGGTCGCGCCCACCTTGAGATGGCCGGAAATCGTCTCGAAGATGTCCGTGATTTCGCCGAAATAACTCTCCACCATGTGGGGGATTCGGGAATCATATGCCTTCTCTTTCAATAGGGACACGACCTGCTGAACTTCCGGAACCTCGCAAGATCGGACCTTTGCCACCGTCACATCATTGATGCCTGCCGTCAGGGCATCCCCCCTGAATTTGGAGAGATCATCCTTCCCTTTCAGGCCGCGCAGAAACCAGAGTTCCATCTTTGTGTTGCGAAAATAGTTGGTCCCGTTGATGTATGGCGGGCTGGTGATCAATGTGTCAATCTCCAGACGCGGAATGTACGCCAGTGAGGCGGCATTCCCACAGATGAACAGGGGGTTGTTTTTCACGCCGTTTGCGTCCCCTTGGATATCAAAGATCATCTGGGCAATGCGTTGCTGAACTTGCTCCACAAGTGGGGGCTGATATTTTTCCAGTTCCTTGGCGGTCTTATATCTCAGGTCACCCGATCGTTTCATCCGTGATGCGGGCACCAGCGCGGACATGACCGAGATCGTGAACAGATCCGCCGGCATCGGATGGGTCAACGCCACTTGGTCAATCCACGTTCTCAGCTTCAACACCTGTTCGTAAACGGGTTTGTCGAAAAATAAGCTGGTGCCGAACGTCCGTTTGTATGTCCGCTGGAGCATGGGGTCAGGCGGAAATGTCTCAAACTCTCCAAACCGAGTGTTCAGTTTCTCCAAATCCTGAACCAACTTCATACGACAGGCACTTTCCAATTGTCGAACCCGCATTTTGGTGAGGGTGACAAATTGGAGGACCGGATTGACCTCACAGAAACAGGATTTCTTGTTCAACCGGGACGCGGTGAGAACGGTGGTCCCCGTACCCGCAAAGGGATCAAGAACATGTCGGGCATCCGCCGCGTATCTTTCCAGAATCCTCTCCACAAACTGGGGCGAATAGCCCTCCAGATAGGGATACCATCTCGCAAACGGCTCCTTTGAGCCGCCTTTGAATGTGACGCTTATTGGATCAAAGAACTTGGGGCCATCAAACCCGGGCAAAGAAAGCTGTGATTCCTGTTCTCTGAGCGTGTTCAAAGCACGGTCTAAACGGCGAAGACAGTAAGTGTTTACTGGCAAATCTTCGGAGCGAGCGTCGTTCAGAATGCTTTCATAACGATCCGTACCTAGCAATTGCCGTATTTCCGCACCGGAAAGATCCTTTATGCCAGTGTGCAAATCGGCTGTCTTTTTTCCAAATGCCAACGTAAGCGTTTTCTGCTTGGATGTGTCAGCAGGAAAATCAGAAAAATAGACGGTTTTGTACTTCTGCTTTGCTCTCTCGTTTCTTTTATTCATTTCAATATCCCACTGGATTTTTCAATTTAACAAGTTCTGTCCATCTGGCAAAACTTGTGTATAAACTATCATAATATGATAGTTTGTCAATGGAAATCGCAAAAAAAAATTTGACAAAACAGAAAGGAGCTGATAATGAAAATACTTTTAATCTTAAAGAAACTGATTATTCAGAGAGAGGCTTTGAATGACAAGGCGTAAGCCCTATACAAAAGTAAAGAAAAACCATCAAATTCGCGCAAATCATGTCAAGGGCATGGGAGATGTTGTTTTCAAGGGGTTTCAATGTCTGAACAGTGAGTGTCAGGAATTCATCTTCATTCAGAAAGATGAAATTGGACGAGACTTTGAAATAATCTGCCCCACTTGCGAAACGATCACGCGATCAGGAGAGGAGACTCAATTTTATGAATATGAATTGGAGGACAAGAGAAGCAATTCCGTCATTGAAGAAGGAAAATTTGCAATTCTTCACGATGAATACATAAATGAGGCCCAAGAATACAAATATTGCATTATCTGCAACACAATGAAGCCGTTACATCTCTTTGACAGACATAGTTCTCGAAAATCAGGCCGCCAAGGAGAATGCAGACTATGCAAAAAAATTTATAATGCCATTAAAAACCAAACCCGATTGACAGATCAACATCGTGAGGCGGCTCAAAAGCGACGTATGTATCTTGATTTATCTGATACGGGTGGCAAAATTGACAGCAAAAAAATCAGCAACCGGTTTAACAATCGCTGTTTCAAGTGTGGCAAAGACTTACGAAATGTCGTTCCAAAGGAGCGTCCGCTTGACCACACGCTTCCCATTGTGTTTCTATGGCCTTTGACAACTGAAAATGCCACATTGCTATGCCGAGAACATAACAGCGAAAAATCGGGTAAGTGGCCTTTGGAATATTATTCAAACAGTGAATTGAAAAAACTTTCAGTTATCACAGGTATTCCATTTGAGACACTTGCAGGTCCTCCTCATTATAATCCAGAAGCCATTAAGCAATTGAAGAAACCTGAACATGTGGATCGGTTACTCCAGAAATATGCGGCATACATGCCGGAGATTATCAAATTGCGGAATCGGATTTTGATGTATGAAAAAGACTTTGATTTTTTTGAATACTCAACAAATATTTCATCCGCTTGGGTTCGTCAGGCGGATCAGGAATATCAGAGAGTCATTCATCAAAAAGGAGACGATGTCAGCACAGAATCAAATACTGAGATGTGTAATCACATTCCTTTGCCATGAATGCGGTGAAGTGCTCTCGAAGTGCTCTCTCACTGATTGGCAAATCCAGACGGAAGATTTGCCAATCCTCCGCGAGTGTTCCAAGTTTCTCAGGCCCAAGTGATAAACCCCGGTTCAAATCGGATCCAGTCATCCCCCCGGGGCGTCACCCGCACGGTGAACCCGTACCGCCCGGAAAGTCGGCAGGTGATCATGCAGGCATACAGATAGGTGCCGTCCCCGCGATCCTCCACCATCTCCATCTGTTCCGCATGTCCGGCAGCCAGCGAGTCCACCGATTTCATGTCCCCATAATAGAACTCCACTTCCACCTCATCTGGCCGAAGTTCTCCCAGAGAGACCTCTGTGGTCACCCGGAAGCGTTCCCCCACCCGAAACGGATCGTCGGCATGCTTTGCCGGTGGCGCTATTTGAATCGCATCCCACAGTTTTCGGAGCCGGTCCAGCTGTTCTCCCAAATTGCCCGCCTCCCTTGCATGATCCGCGGTCAGCGCGCGATACCGATCCACAGCCGGCAGATAGAATCGATCCTCATATTCGGAAACCATGCGATGCGCGCAGAACATCTCCATCCCCATCTTCATGGATTCCTTCATCATCTTCACCCATCGGGCAGGCACACCGCCGCTTCTTCTTTCATAAAAGCAGGGGATCACGTCATTCTCCAAGATGTTGTAAAGGGCTTGGCTCTCCACCGCGTCCTGATAGTTCCAGTCCTCATACTCCTCCCCGTTGCCGATGCGCCATCCCCTCTCCTCGGCATATCCCTCACACCACCAGCCGTCAAGGACGCTCAGGTTGAGCACCCCGTTTATGGCTCCTTTCATGCCGGAAGTGCCGCAGGCCTCAAAGGGCCGGCGGGGGGTGTTGAGCCACACATCGCATCCGTGGATCAGATGCCGTGCCATATGAATGTCGTAATCCTCTATGAACACCATTCGCCGGCGCACCTCCGGATCACCATGGACAAAGCGGATCAGCCGCCGGATCAGCTCTTTCCCCTCATTGTCCATCGGATGGGCCTTTCCTGAGAAGATGAACTGCACCGGATGGGTTTCAGAGGTGAGGAGGTTCCTGAATCGCTCTGGATCGTGGAGCAGAAGATTTGCGCGCTTGTAAGTGGCAAACCGTCTGGAAAACCCGATGGTCAGGGCATCCTGATCCAAGACGGACTTCAACTCCTCCATCATGGATGTGGGCGCGTTGCGCCGGCTGTACTGCTTCACCAACAAACGCCGGCAGGTGCGTATGAGGCGGGAACGGCTCATTTCATGGGCGCGCCACAACTCCTCGTCGTATATCTCGCCGATTCGTCGGATCAGATCCGAATCCATGGGGTAGCGGCATTCCCCAAAGGGACGGTCGCACCATGTGGGGCCAAGATAACGCTCAAACAGGAGCGCGTTCTCATGGGAAATCCACGACGCGATGTGCACCCCATTGGTGACATGGGTGATCGGGACCTCATCTTCGGGCAGATCGGGCCATATGTGAGCCCACATGCGGCGGGCCACATTCCCATGAAGCTTGCTGACGCCGTTGCAGTATTGGGACATCCGCACACCGAGCATGGCCATGGAGACCGGGCTGTCCGGCCCATCGCCGGCCGGTTGTCCAAAGGAGAGAATCTCATCCTCGGTGATCCCGAGACGCTCTGACAGCGGACGGACAAAGGGTTTCACCAGTGCGGCAGGAAACTCGTCATGGCCTGCGGGAACCGGTGTGTGGGTGGTGAACACCGTAGTCCGGGGAACAACCTCCATGGCGGTCTTCAGATCAATCTGATGGCGTGTCATCACCTGTGCAAGGCGTTCCAGAGTGGCGAACGCACAGTGCCCCTCATTCATATGGAGGGCCATCGGATGGATTCCCATGGCCGCGAGGGCCCGCATTCCCCCAATCCCGAGCATCACCTCTTGGGCCAGCCGCACCTCCCCTGCATAGAGCCGGGAGGTGATATTCCTGA
Organism: Desulfobacterales bacterium; assembly: GCA_029940115.1. Taxonomy (GTDB): domain Bacteria; phylum Desulfobacterota; class Desulfobacteria; order Desulfobacterales; family 4be13; genus JAOZRQ01. The sequence goes on along the minus strand of JAOZRQ010000273.1, from coordinate 853 downwards.
TTTGAGGAGGATTTTCGGCCACATTGGCATCCAGCAGAAAAAGGGAGATGCGGCCCACCTTGATCTTCCATACATCCGCATATATTTCGCCCTCAGGTCCCGTGACAGAGATGCGCACCCGGTTTCCCAACCTGTCCTTGGCCCTGCTCATGGGGAGATGAAAGAAATCGGTCTCAATGTAGTCCTCCTGCTGCCATCCGTCATGGTCCAGAAACTGGCGGAAATATCCATGTTGGTAAAGAATGCCCACCCCGACAAGTGGCAGTCCCATGTCGGCTGCGGCCTTGAGATGGTCTCCCGCGAGAATGCCGAGTCCGCCGGCAAACAGGGGGATGCTCTCGTGGATGCCGAATTCCATGGAAAAATAGGCGATGATACCCTCGTTTCCCTGATTTGCCAGCGCGGATTTCGTGTCCGTCAAGTCAGGGGGCGGGGTCCACAGCGAACGATCCATCGGCGCGAGAACCAGTTTTTTGTAGCTCTCCCTCACCCGTTCCAGATGAGCCAGAAAGCTTTTGTCTTCGGCCAGTTCTTCAAGGCGTCCTTGGGGAATGTAGGTGGAGAATACAATCGGATTTCGCCCGGCCTTGTCCCATAGCCGGGGATCAATGCGGCGAAACAGCTCCACCGCGTCATAATGCCAGCACCACCAAATATTCCGGGAGAGCACCTCCAAAAACCCGAGGGGTTTCGGGATGGCCGGGAATACTTGGAATGTTTGTAAATGGGTCATGTTTTTTCCTATGTAAATCAGTTTAAAGAGTTTGTGAGTTTGTGAGTTTGTGAGTTGTTTCTGTGGGGTTCAGGTTTGATTGTTGCCCACGCGCCATCTTTCACCATTTTTTTGCCTTGG
>JAOZRQ010000019.1:27563-27822 GCA_029940115.1 Desulfobacterales bacterium | reverse complement strand
TCGTCCATGGCCATGAATATCTTCGCGAAAACCTTCACCGCCTCATCGCCCACCGCGATGATGGCAGGCGTCCCCTCCAGCAATTTGAACTGGATCAGCGGATACCGGTAGATGACCTTCCCTGTATTCGGATCGTGGTTGTGGATCAGATCATGCGCCTTGAAAAGGTTTCCCACAAAGCCTCTCAGCTTGTGGATCTGAGATGCCCTCAGCCTGACATTGCCCAAAAGCAGTGTTGATATCTTCATCCTTGCATTCC
>JAOZRQ010000019.1:21031-27463 GCA_029940115.1 Desulfobacterales bacterium | reverse complement strand
ATCCTTGTAGTTCCCACCAAGCCGAGCCCTTCTCATAACTACAAGGATGGCTTATGAGAAAAAAAGCCCGTCCCCTTCTTATAAACCATCCTTGTAGTTCCCACCAAGCCGAGCCCTTCTCATAACTACAAGGATGGCTTATAAGAAGCGACGCCCTTCTCATAACTACAAGGATGGCTTATAAGAAAAAACCCCCGTCCCTTCTTATAAACCATCCCTGTAGTTCCCACCAAGCGGAGCCCTTCTCATAACCAACTACTAAGGATGGCTTATAAGAAAAAAACCCCGTCCCTTCTTATAAACCATCCTTGTAGTTCCCACCAAGCGGAGCCCTTCTCATAACCAACTACAAGATGGCTTATAAGAAAAAAAAACCGTCCCCTTCTTATAAACCATCCCTGTAGTTCCCCCAAGCGATGCCCTTCTCATAACTACAAGGATGGCTTATAAGAAAAAAACCCCGTCCCCTTCTTATAAACCATCCTTGTAGTTCCAAATCGCCGACGCCCTTCTTATAAACCATCCCTGTAGTTCCAAAGTGCCGACGCCCTTCTTATAAACCATCCCTGTAGTTCCACATCGCCGTCCCCTTCTTATAAGTCATCCTTGTAGTTGGTACTTTAGGCGGTGTCACACCGCCTAAAGGCGGAACTACGAACTTGGGCCCCTCCCCCTCCAAAAAGATGCGCCACATCTCCTCGTAGGCCCTTTCCAAGCTTCTGACGAATCCCGGGGTGTCAAACAGGGGGGAGGTGGTGCGGTTTTCGGCGATTTTTCGGCGGATCGCCTGCAACTCATCCGGATGGGTGGCGAGGCGCATGGCAAGGGCCTCATATTCTTCCGGGGTATGGGCGATCAGCTCCGGCAGGCCCATTGCCGTGAGGATGCTTGCGGAGGCCCGGGACGCGTAGTGGGTCCCCTGCAAGGTGATCACCGGGACCCCGGCCCAGAGCGCGTCGGTGGTGGTGGTATGGCCGTTGTAGATCCGAGTGTCGAGGGCCAAGGCCGCGAGCTTGTGCCGGGCCAAATGGTCCGCCTTTGCGGGGAGCCTCTCCGCAAAGATGAGCCGCTCCGGAGACACCCCTCTCTCGCCGGCCTCCCGCGTCAAGTTCCTCTTCACGGTCTCGTTTGCATGGGCCAGCCACAGGACGCTCTCCGGAACCTGTCGGAGAATCCGCATCCAGAGATCAAACATGACCGGCTCAATCTTGTATGCCTGATTAAAGGAGCAGAATACAAACCGGCCATCAGGCAGTCCTCCATCTCCAAGTCCATCGTTTCGATCCCCGATGAAGGATGTCGGGGACAAGGTTTCGATCCCCGGTACTTGTCCCCGACGTTTTTTATCGGGGAAAAGATGCTTGTCCTCGACGTCCCTTATCGGGGATCGGGGAGAAGCATTTGAACTTCGACTTTCCGAAATCACTTGGGTGTTGTCGTTGAGCTGAAAGGTATGGGGCATGTAAACAAACTTCTCGCTGTAATAGACCGCGTGGCTTTCGGGGGTCACGATGCGATCCGTGATGATGTAGTCCATGAAATCCGCGGCGGTGGTCCCTGGAAATCCGAGATAGGTCGCCTGAATCGGCGCGGGGCGGAGCGCGCAGATCCCGAGCCGGCTGCCGCCAGTGAACCCCATCAGGTCAATCAGGATATCCACCTGATCCGCGTATATGCGAGATGCCGCGTCCGCATAACCCATCTCCCGAATGTCAACGAATTGGTCGCAATCCGTTTGAATCTGCCGCCGGTAGTCACTGCCATCGTCCTGCCCGTAGGAGTAGCAGAAGATGGCGAACTCGTCCCGGTTATGCAGGCCGAACAGCCTGAGGGTGAGATGCGCGACCGGATGATTGCGGAAGTCTTTTGAGAGGTAGCCGACTGTGATTCGCCTGTTGTCAGAAGATTGGGCCGTTTTTCTACGCGCATCAAACGAGAAGTTCATCTTCAACCCAGCCAGGGGTTTGAAAAGTTCCGTCACCCATGACCGTGCCACTGCGAAGTTCCGGGCCGGATCTGCGTGTCGGGTCAGGCTGGTAAAGGGGTCTTCGAGGGCCTTTTTGCCGGCTTTTAACGCATGCTCTGTCAGTTCGTCAAGCTTTCCGCTCAACGCCTCATACCCCTGCCAGTCGCATATGAGCTGCATCTGGGGAAGGAGGTTGCTGTAAGCTTGGCCATAGTTCGGATCAATTCTCATCGCCTCCCGGTAGCAGAGGATCGCCTCATCAATCCGCTCCTGATCCTCCAGCACGATGCCGAGGTTGTTGCACGCTTGGACATAGTTCGGATTGATCTCCAAGGCTTTACGATAGCACGTCATCGCCTCACGCGGTTTCACCTGATCCCTGAACATGTTCCCCATGCTGTTCCAAGCTTCCGCATACTCCGGATTCATCTCCACCGCCTGTCTGTAGCAAGCGATGGCCTCCTCGGTGCGGCCTTGGTCTCGCAACCGGTTCCCCTCTCTGTAAATATCTTCAGGCAAGGGGCGAGGGGCAAGGGGCAAGCGGCGAGCGGCAAGCGGCAAGCGGCGAGCGGCGAGCGGCAAGCGGCAAGCGGCGAGCGGCGAGGGGCGAGGGGCAAGGGGCGAGGGGCAAGCGGCAAGCGGCAAGCGGCAAGCGGCAAGCGGCGAGGGATCGCCTTGGCTTTCCTCTGTTTCCTTTCGGCTGGCCCCTTTCCGCTGCTTCCTCCGATCCTTTCCCTTTCCCTTTCCCTTTCCCTTTCCCTTTCGCCTATTGCCTATTGCCTCTCGCCCCTTTCCGCTCACCCTTCGCCCCTTTCCGCTCACCCTTCGCCCCTCGCCGCTCGCCTCTCGCCGCTCGCCCCTTGCCCACATCTCGCGATACGCATGTTCCACGGACTGGGCAAAAGCTTTGGGGTTTCGCAAGGGGGAATCCTGCATCCGGCCTCGGAGGGCGGCGCGAAGTGTGCGGACGCGGTCCAAGTCTCCCGCGAGGTGGACCGCTTTGGCAATGTAATCCGACTCGCTCTCCGCGATCAGTTCGGTCAGTCCGACCCGGGTGAGAAGACTTGTACCGACCCGCCCCACATGCCGCTCTCCGCGTAAGGTGATCACCGGCACCCCCATCCAGAGGGCCTCGCAGGAGGTGGTGGTTCCGTTGTACGGAAAGGGATCCAGCGCGATATCCACCTGATTGTACAGTCTCAGATGCCCCTGTCGGGAGGACATCCGGGAGAGAATGGTCACGCGATCCGAGGAGATGCCGTTGTCTGAGAATATCTTGAAATACCGCGCCTCGGTGGATTCATCCGCCATCTGCTTGCTCTTGATCAGCAGATGGGCCTTCGGGATCTGCTTCAGAATGCGGGACCAGACCCCCAGCACGTTTTCGGTCACCTTTGTCGTGTTGTTGAATGAGACGAAGACGATCTCCCCGGTACTCAATGCCGGCAAATCGCTCACATCCGGGGTCTCGGAAAGCGGCTCGTAGCAGAGAAACCCCCCGGGCAGACGGATCAGGGTCTCGGTGAAATATGGATCCGACCCTTCGGGATCCGCCTCGGCATCGGTGAGGCGGTAGTCCATGACATCCATGCCGGTGGTGTCTGGATAACCAAGCCATGTCACTTGGATCGGTGCGGGTTTGCGGGCAAAGATCATCAGATGATCATTCGCGGAGTGTCCCGCCAGATCCACGAGGATATCAATGCGATCCGCCCGGATCTGCCGGGCAATCTCGGCATGAGTCTGCCCCACCGTGGGCCGCCACTGATCCGCGAGGCTTTTCAGTTCCTCGGTCACCTCGTCTGGAGCCGTGAGATGGGCATAGCAGAATACCTCCACCTCGGACTTGTCATGCCCTCGGAAGAGCGGCTCGATGAAATACGCGCACGAATGCCGGTGAAAGTCAGGGGAGACATAGCCGACCCGGAGCTTTCGGTCGGGCGTCGGATCGTTCTCATGGGGCTGAATCTCTCCTGAAAGCGGTTTTGCATGCAGCTCATTCCAGACGCGATGTTGCTCAAACACCCACTTGGCGGAATACTCCGGGCCGAAGATCCGGGAATCCCCGTACTGAAAAGTAAAGAGCAGATTGCTGTGCGCCTGGTAATAGGTCGGCCGAATCTCCAAGGCCTTCTTGTAGTACGCGATCGCCTCCTTCACCTTCCCCTGCTCCTTCATGATGTTGCCGATATTGTTATGCGCCTCCGGGTAGTCGGGTTTGTTCGACAGGGCTTTTTGATAACACGCGGCGGCTTCCGCGATCTTCCCCTGATCGTTCAGCGCGACCCCCATGCTGTTATGGGCCTCCGCATTGTCCGGCTTGATCTCCACGGCCTTGCGGCACGATGCCACCGCCTCATTCAGCCGACCCTGATCTTTCAACGCGTTCCCCATGTTGCTATACGCCTCCGCGCTATCCGGATTGATCGTCAGGGCCCTTTCGTAGCAAGCAATCGCCTCGGCCAGCTTCCCCTGACTTTTCAGCACATTCCCCAGATTGTAATGCGCCTCCGCGTTGTTCGGGTTGATCTTCAGGGCCTTCTCATAGCAGGCCAAGGCCTCCTCCGTTCTCTCCAGATGCTTGAGCGCGGCCCCCATGTTGTTATACGCCTCCGCGTAATTCGGGCTGATCTCCAGAGCCTTTCTGTAGCAGTCCATCGCCTCATCCACTTTTCCGAGATCTTTGAGAGCGGCCCCCATGTTGTTGTAAGCTTGGGCGTTCTTCGGATTGATGGTTAGAACCTTGCGATAAGCCGCGACCGCCTCCTCGGTCCTGCCGGAGACATTCAGGGCATTCCCCATGTTGTAATACGCGTCCGCGTAGTTTGGATTCAGTGCGATTGACTTTTCATACGATTCAAACGCACCGTCAAAGTCGCCCTGGGCCTTCCGCACCACCCCTAAGGTGTTATGGTAAACCGCGTTCTGAGGAGCAACGCGGATCGCCTTGCGGATGAAGCTCTTAGCCTCATCATGCCTGCCGGTCTGATAAGCGATGAAGCCCATATAATACAACGAATCCCCATGATTCGGATCGGTTTCCAGAATGCGCGCATATATCTCCCGGGCCTTGTCGAGTTCCCCGGCCTTGTGGTGTTGGACGGCTTCTGTCAAGGCACTTGGGGCAATGGGTGAGGCCTGCCCCCGACATCTTTTGTCGGGGGGGTGAGGCCTGCCCCCAACGTCTTTTATCGGAGGGGTGAGGGGGGGCTGGGCTCTCGGAGCCAAGCTCTGGGCTCTGGAATCTGGGCGCTGGGATCCAGACTCCGGAGTCTGTGGGCTGGGGGCTGAACTCTGGGGCATAGGCTTGGGGCTCTGGGCGCTGGGGGCTGGGTGCTGGGACTTCTGCCATACGTCTTGATACGCGGATTCAATGGTCCTCGCGAATGCTTGCGCGTCACAGAGGGGGGAGTTCTGCATCCGCTGACGGAGGGAGGTGCGGAGCGCCTTAATCCGGGGGATATCCCGGGCCAGTCGGGTGGCTGTCGCGAGGTAGGCCTCTTCATTCTTCGCGATCAGATCCGTGAGTCCAAGGCGGGTCAGGATGCTCGAAGCGACCCGGGACGCGTGGCGATCTCCGCACCGGGTCACGATGGGAACCCCCATCCAAAGGGCCTCAAAACAGGTGATCGTGCCGTTGTACGGAAAGGGGTCAAGTCCGATATCCACCTCGTTGTACAGGGAGAGATGGCCTTTCAGAGAGGGGGTGCGGGGCATCAGGGTGACCCGATTCTCGGGGATTCCGTTCTTGGAGAAGAGGTCAAGATAACGCTTCCGGGTGGATTCATTGGTTAGTTGCCGGTTTTTGAGCAACACACGGGAATCCGGGATCTCCTGCAAAATCTTCGACCAGAGTGCGACCACCTTCTCCGTGACTTTGGTCAGATTGTTGAAGGAGCCGAAGGTGACCTGGCCGGTCTTCAAGGCCGGCGGGTCTTCTGCGATGTCAGGGGCATCGGCCGGTGGGTCATAGCAGAGAAACCCATTCGGCAGACGGATGAGGGTTTCGCTCGCATAGTTGTCTGCGATGCCTTCAGGATCCGCCATCTCGTCGGTGAAGCGGTAGTCCATCGCGTCAAGCCCGGTGGTGTCTGGGTACCCGAGCCAAGTGATCTGTATGGGTGCGGGCCTGTGTGCGAAGACGAGGAGCCGGTTGTTCGCCGTGTGTCCCGCCAGATCAACCAGGATGTCAATCCGATCCCTGCGGATCTGTTCCGTTACCGTGGCATGACTTTTTCCGAGCGCGTCGTACCAGTGATCCGAAAGGGCCCGGATTCGCTCCGTCATCTGATCGCGCTTCTGGACATCCGCATAACAGAATATCTCCACCACGCGTCTGTCATGGGCCCTGAGCAACGGCTCAATCACATACGCGCAGGAATGCCGGCGGAAATCCGGCGAAACATATCCCACACGCAGGCGATTATCCGTTGAGAGTTGCCACTCGCCGGTTCCTGAGCTTGTCA
>JAOZRQ010000019.1:4552-20931 GCA_029940115.1 Desulfobacterales bacterium | reverse complement strand
AAGGACCGGTTCCTGAGCTTGTCAAAGGACCGGTTCCTGAGCTTGTCAAAGGACCGGTTCCTGAGCTTGTCAAAGGACCCTCGCCCGCGTAGCGGTCATTCCAGATCCGATGCTGTTGGCAAAGCCATTCCGGGGTGTTCTCCGAGCCGTACTGAAGCGACAGGAGCAGATTGCTGTGCGCCTTGTCGTAATCCGATTTGAGGGTCAGGGCTTTTTTATAGCAGGCTATCGCGGGGTCCAGATCGCCCATCTCCTTATATGCGTTGCCCATGTTGTTATGAACCTCGGGATTCTCCGGCATGATCTCCAGGGTCCTGCGGCAACATTCAATCGCCTCATCCAGTCTGCCCTGATCTTTGAGTGCGACACTCATGTTGTTGTACGCTTCGGCATAGTCGGGTTTGATCTCCAATGCCCGGCGGTAGCACGCGATGGCATCCGCCAACGCGCCCTGATCGTTCAGCAGGTTGCCCAAATTATTGTGCGCCTCCGCGTAGTCTGGCCGGATCTCTATGGTCTTGCGATAAGCCGCTATCGCCTCTTTGACCCGCCCCTGGTCATTCAGTGCGACCCCCATGTTGTTGTAGTAAATCGGATTGTTCGGACGCATCTCAATTGCCCGCTGCATCAGCTTGATGGCGGTCTCATGGTCATCCCGCTGATGAGCGATAAACCCGAGATAGTGAACCGAGTCGGAATGATTCGGATCGCTCTCAAGAATTTGCCTATAGACCGCCTCCGCCTCATCCAACCGTCCCGCCTGATGATGCCCAAGGGCCTCATTCAGTGCCTTGTTGGTATCAAGGGGGCGAGGGGGCGAGGGGCACTGGGTCCGGGGTACTGGGTCCGGGGTGATTGCCTCACCTCTCACCTCTTGCCTCTCACCCCGGCCATGATCTTCGTTTGGGCCGCTTCGTTCGGCTTGGACCTGTCCCCGACGTCTTTTGTCGGGGATTGGCAAATCCAAGCCCATCGGATTTGCCAATCCGGCGGGAGTAGCGTGTGGCGGCTGGCCGAAACGAAGATCAAGGCCCTCACCCCCTATCATCCCTATCACCCCTCGCCTCTCGCCCCTCACCCATCTCATCCACATCTCCCGGTACGCCGCTTCGATGGATCGGGAAAAGGTCTGTTCATCACACAGAGGGGAGTTGAGCATGCGTTGGCGCAGGGAGGTCCGGAGGCCTCGGAGTCTTTCGGTATCCTGTGCAAGCTCAACCGCTTTGGTGATGTAGTCGGCTTTGGTCTCCGCGATCAGTTCCGTCAAGCCGAGGTGGGTCAGGATGCTCGCACCGACGCGCCCCACATGTCGGGTTCCGAGCAGGGTAATCACCGGAACCCCCATCCACAGGGCCTCAAAGGATGTGGTCGTGCCGTTGTAGGGAAAGGGATCGAGTGCGATATCCGTCTCGTTGTACAGGGAGATATGCTCCTTCTGCGCCTGGATTCGGGGCGTCAAGGTGATCCGCTCGGAAGGGATGCCATTTTTCGAGAAGAGGCCAAGATAATGCTCCCGGGTCCGCCTGCTCCCCAGTTGTCTGCTTTTCAGCAGGATGCGGGAACCGGGAACTTGGCGCAGAATCTCGGACCATGCGGCCACCACGTTTTCCGTGACTTTGCTCAGATTATTGAACGACGTGAAGGTGAGTTGGTTTCTCTTCAGAAAAGGGAGGTCTTCTATCTCCGGCGGCACATAAAGCGGCGAATAGCAATGAAATCCATGGGGCAGGCGGATCAGGGTTTCGCTGGCAAAGCGATCCGTCACTCCTTCGGGATCGGCGATGGCGTCGGTGATCCGATAATCGATGGTGTCCAGCCCGGTGGTGTCTGGATATCCGAGCCACGACACCTGAACCGGTGCGGGTTTGCGGGCAAAGACCAGCAGACGGTTGTTCGCGGTGTGCCCCGCCAGATCCACAAGGATGTCAATCTGGTCCTCATGTATCTGTTCGGCAACTTGGGCATCATCCTTTCCCACCGTGCTCCGCCAATGGTCGGAAAGTTTTTTGATCTGCTCCGTCATCTCATCGCATTTCTGGGTCTCCGAATAGGAGAATATCTCCACCTGGGATCTGTCATGGGCATGGAAGAGGGATTCAATAAAGTACGCGCAGGAGTGCTTGCGGAAATCAGGGGAGACATAGCCGATGCGGAGCCGTTTGTCAGGGGTCCGGTCGTTCCCATGGGCCCGGATCTCCTTTGCCAGCGGCTTTGCGTGGGAGTCGTTCCAGGCGAGATGCTCCTCAAATATCGTCTCCGCGGGGTAATTCGATCCGTATTGCAAGGCAAAGAGCATATTGCTGTTGGCCCGACTGTAGTCAGGCTTCATCTCCATCGCCTTTCTGTAACATGCAATCGCCTCATCAAGATTCCCCATGTCCTTGATGGTGTTCCCCAAGTTGTTATAGACTTCCACATAGTCCGGCCGGATTTCCAGTGCTTTCCGATAACAGTCCACCGCTTCCCCGATTTTTCCCTGATCTTTCAGCACCCCGCCAAGGGTGTTATACGCATCCGCATAGATCGGCTTCAGTTCCAAGGCCTTGCGGCAACATTCAGCTGCCTCATCCAGCCGGCCCAGCTCGTAAAAGGAGAGCCCCATGTTGTTGTACGCCTCGGCATAGTCCGGCTTGACATTTATGGCATTCTGATAGCAGTCAAGGGTCTCTTCCAACTGGCCCTGATTTTTGAAGGCCGCGCCCATGTTGTTGTATGCCTCGGGATAATTCGGATTCACTGCCACCGTTTGGCGGTAAAGGGCCACCGCCTCATCGAATCTCCCCAGATCATTCATGACATTGCCCATGTTGTATAAGGCTTCGGCGTTCTTCGGATCGATCTCCTGGGCCTTTTGATAACAGGCGATGGCCTGGTCCGAATCCCCTTTGTTCTTAAATGCGTTCCCCATGTTGATATGGGATTCCGCATGGTTCGGGTTGATATCCAAGGCTTTGCGGTAGCAGGCGATGGTCTCATCGAGCTTCCCCTGTGCGCTCAGGGTGTTGCCCATGTTGTAGCAGGCTTCGATGTAGTCGGGCCGGACTTCCAAGGCTTTCCCGTAGCAGGCCATCGCGTCCTCAAATCGGTTCAGGCTCTTCCAGGCGTTTCCGAGATTGTTATACGCTTCCGCATACTTCGGATTGATCTCCAGAGCCTTTTGGTAGCATTCAATGCTCTGCTCCGTCTTCCCGATCATCTTGAACGCGACGCCCATGTTGTTGTAAACCTCTGGCGAGTTCGGATTGATCTCCAGAACCTTTCGGTAGCACACAATCGCCTCATCCAGCCGGCCCTCACCGATCAGTTGGTTCCCTTTGTTATAGAAGGCACCGGGCGAGGGGCGAGGAGCATCCTTCGACAAGCTCAGGAATCGGGGGGAGGCGAGGGGCTCTTGAACCTTGATCTTTGGTCTTTGCGTGTCGACCTTGGCGATGACAGCTTCCAGCTCAGCGCTTCCAGCTTCCAGCTTGGAGCTTCCAGCTTCCAGCTTAAAGCTTAGAGCTTCCAGCTTGGAGCTTCCAGCTTCCAGCTTAAAGCTTCCAGCTTCCAGCTTGGAGCTTCCAGCTTTCCGCCACATCTCTCGATATGCCGCTTCCACGTCTCTTGCGAATGTCTTGGCGTCGCACAGGGATGACTTCCGCATCAGCGGGCGCATGGTGGTGCGGAGGCTTGCCAGTTTTTCAGGGTTCTGGGCCAGTTCGACGGCTCGGTCCATGTAATCCGCTTCACTCTCCGCGATGAGTTCCGGCAGTCCGATCTGGGTCAGGATGCTTGCGCCGACGCGTCCCACATGCCGGGCCCCGCGTAATGCGATCACCGGAACCCCCATCCAGAGAGCCTCGCAGGTGGTGGTGGTGCCGTTGTACGGAAAGGGATCAAGTCCGACATCCACCTCGTTATACAGGCTTAGATGTTCATCTCTGGCCGGGATCCGGGGCTGCATCCGGATCCGTTCAGGGGAGATGCCGTTCTTTCCGAACATTTCATGGTAATATCGCCGGGTGGATTCGTCCGCGAGCTGCCTGCTTTTGAGCAGAATCCGGGATCGGGGGACCCGCTTCAGAATTTCCGACCATACGGCCACGGTATTTTCCGTCACTTTGGTCAGATTGTTGAAAGAGCCGAATGTCGGATGACCGCTTTTCAACACCGGCAATGGCCCGATCTCCGGCGTGGCATAAAGGGTGTAGCAGAGAAATCCCCGGGGCAGACGGATCAGGGTCTCCCGCGCATACTTGTCCGCGTCGCCCTCAGGGTCGGCCACCGCGTCGGTGAGGCGGTAATCCATCGCACGCATCCCGGTGGTATCCGGATATCCGAGCCATGTCACCTGCACGGGCGCAGGCTTTTGGGCAAAGACCAGGAGGCGGTTGTTTGCGGTATGCCCGGCAATGTCTATGAGGATGTCAATCCGGTCCTTCCGAATCTGTTCTGCAACCTCGTCATGATCTTTGTCAAGCGTGATGTACCAGTGATGGGCGAGCGACTTGATCCGCTCGGTCATCTTGTCCGGCTTCTCCACTTCCGAGTAGCAGAAGATTTCCACCTGGGTCCGGTCATGCGCGGTGAGCAATGGCTCCAAGAAGTACGCGCAGGAATGGAACCGGAAATCAGGAGAGACATACCCGATGCGGAGCGATCTGTCTGGATCCGGGTCATTGGAAAGGGGCCGAATCTTTTCCGCCGCGGGCTCGGCATGAACTTGGTTCCAGTTGAGATGCTGTTCATATATCCATGCCGGATCAGCGCCTGACTGGTACTGGGACGTAAAGAGGAGGTTGCTGTGGGCCTGATGGTAATCCGGTTTGATCGCCAGGGCCTTTTTGTACCCGGTGACCGCCTCATCCAGCCGACCCTGGTCTTTGAACGCGTTCGCCATGTTGTTGCACGCCTCGGGGTTCTCCGGATTCAGATCCAAAGTCCTGCGATAAGTCTGGATCGCCTCCTCTGTCCTCCCCAAGTTGTTCAGCGCGTTCCCCAAGTTGTACGCGGTATCCGCGTAATCGGGATTCAGTTCGAGGGCCTTTTTGTAACTCTCTATCGCGTCGGCGATCCGGTCCAAGTTGTTCAGCGCGTTCCCCAAGTTGTTATGAGCCTCGGCATAGTCCGATTTCAATGCCACCGCCTTGCGAAGAAGGGGGAGCGCCTCGTCCGGCTTGTGCTGGTTGTTCAGCATCAGCCCCAAGTTGTTGCAGGCCTCGGGGTAGTCGGGTCTCAGTTCCAGGGCCCTTCGATAGCATTCAACCGCCTTCTCTGTATCCCCCTGTTCATTGTGTGCGTTTCCGAGGTTGTTGTAAACATCCGGGTAGTCGGGATTGAGTGCCAGGACTGTCTCATAACACGCGATCACATCTTCTATGCTCCCGTGCCCGTGGAGCGCGTTTCCCAAGTTGTAATGGGCTTCGGCGTAGGTCGGATCAATCTCAACGGCTTTCTGATACGCTTCAATCCCCTCACCTGCCCTGCCGAGCGCGTTCAGCGCGGCTCCGAGGTTGTTATGATAAGCCGCATCCCGGGGCTTGACCTCAATGGCCCTGCGGATGAGCGGGATCGCCTCCTCTGTCCTGCCAGTCTGATGTGCGATCACCCCTGAAAAGTGGAGCGCGTCCGGCTGGTTTGGATCCGCGCTGAGAACGCGGTCATATATCCCCTGGGCCTTCTCCAATTCGCCGGATTTATGGAGGTGAACCGCCGCGGCGAGCATCTCCGTGACGGTGAATGTTCTCGGCCCCTTCCCCATGTCGGGCAGGGGCGAGGGCACGGGCGCGGAGGCATCAGCTGGCGCGCCAACTGGTGGATGTGCATCTTCTTCAGGGGAGGTGCCCGAAGACGGCCCTTCTGGAGTTCCCCCGGAACACCACTTCACCCACATCTCCCGATATGCCGATTCAATCGCACGGGCGAAGGAGGCCGCGTCGCAGAGGGGGGAATTCATCATGCGCGAACGGGTTGTCGTCCGGAGTGCCTTGAGATGCTCCGCATCCTGCGCCAGTTGAATGGCCAACGCGATGTAATCCGCCTCGGAAGGGGCGATCAGATCCGTCATCCCCATCTGGGTCAGAATGCTCGCGCCCACCCGGCTGACATGGGCCTCCCCGCACAAGGTGATCACCGGAACCCCCATCCACATCGCTTCGCAGGTGGTGGTGGTACCATTGTACGGAAAGGGGTCGAGCCCGATATCCACTTGGTGATACACTTCAAGATGTTCCGCCTGGGTCCTTGTCCGGGGCATCAGGGTGACACGCTCCGGCGGGATGCCGTTTTCCGAGAACATCCGGTGATAGTTCTCCCGGGTCGCCTCATCTGCCAGTTGCCTGCTTTTGATCAGAAGCTGGGAACTGGGAACCTGCTTCAGAATCGTTGCCCATGCCGCGACCACATGCCGGGTGACCTTGGTCAGATTGTTGAAGGAGCCGAAGGTGATCTGTCCAGTTTTCAGAAACGGCGGCCCAACCGCATCCGGAGTCGGTAGAAGCGGCGCGTAGCAGAGAAAGCCGTGGGGCAGACGCACCAAGGTCTCGCTGACATATCGCTCTGACATCCCTTCCGGATCCGCCACCGCATCAGTCAGGCGATAGTCCATGACATCCATGCCGGTGGTGTTCGGATAACCGAGCCAGTTCACCTGGATGGGCGCGGGCTTATGCGCGAAGATCATCAGGCGGTTATTCGCGGTATGCCCGGCAAGGTCTATGAGAATGTCAATGCCGTCGTTTCGGATCTGTTCCGAGATCGTCGCATCACTCTTCCCCAAAGTGGGATACCAGTGATCCGCAAGCGTTTTGATCCGCTCCGTCACCCCGTCAGACTTCTGGAGTTCCGCGTAGCAGAATATCTCCACCTCGGTTTTGTCATGGGCCCTGAGCAACGGCTCGATAAAGTAGGCGCAGGAGTGGCCCCGGAAATCAGGAGAGACATAGCCGACCCGGAGGCGTTTTCTCGGAATCTTCTCATTGGGGTGCGGCAGAATCTCCCTAGTCAAAGATTTCGCATGGGTCTCGTTCCAGGCGCGGTGCTGTTGGAACATCCATTCCGAGAAATGCTCCGGATCCGGGCTTCCGATATCTTTGAAGCTCCGGAAGTCGCCATACTGCAAGGTGAAGAGGAGATTGCTATGCGCCTGGTAGTAAGCCGGCCTGATCTCCACGGCTTTTCTGTAATAGGCCGCGGCATCCTCCAGTCTGCCCAAGTCATTCATGGCATAGCCCATGTTGTTGTGCGCCTCCGCATAGTCGGCCCGGATATCCATGGATTTGCTGTAATAATTGATCGCCTCTCCTGTGCGGCCCTGGTTGTTCATCACGATGCCGAGGTTGTTATACGCCTCCGCATGATTCGGATTGATCTCAATCGCCTTTTTGTAACAGGCAATTGATTCATCAGGGTTTCCCAGAAACTTGTATGTGACGCCCATGTTGTTGTAGGCTTCCGCATAGTTGGGATTGATCCTGACCGCGTCTTTGTACGATTCGATGGATTCTCCCAGCATGCCCCGGAGTTTGAACGCGCTCCCCATGTTGTAATAGGCTTCGGCATAGTCCGGGTTGATCTCGATGGCCTTCTTGTAGCAATCAATCGCCGCCTCTGATTGGCCATGCGTTTTCAACGCGTTGCCCATGTTGTTATAGGCTTCCGCATACTCGGGGTTGAGCGCAATCGCCTGTTTGTACGCGTCTAAGGATTCCGGCAGTTTGCCCTGATTCTTCAGGGCATTTCCCAGATTGTTATAGGCTTCCGCGTATTCAGGAGCGATCTCCAGGGCCTTCTCATAGCAGGCAACCGCCTCGTCCAGTTTCCCCTGCCCCTTGAGCGTGGCGCCGAGGTTGTTGTGGTAGAGCGGATTGTTGGGGCTGATCTGAATGGCCCGGTTGATCAGTTTCACCGCGTCGTCGTTTCTGCCGGACTGATGGGCGATCACGCCGAGGAGATGCAGGGCATCCGCATGATTCGGATTCATCTGAAGGATCTGCTTGTAAATCCTTCCCGCGTCATCAAATCTCCCGGCCTGGTGATGCTGCACCCCCACATTCAAGACATCTTGAACCGTTTGTGGCTTGTGGTCTGTGGGCTGTGCCTTGTGGGTTGTGCCTTGTGGGCTGTGGCTTGTGGGCTGACCGCTGACCACCGACAACTGACCACCAGCGACTGGCCCTTGGCCCCTCGCCCCTGGCCCATCGCCCCACTTCTTCCACATCTCCCGATATGCGGTTTCCACGGACCGGGCAAAGGCTTGGGCGTCGCAGAGCGGGGAATCTTGGATGTGCTGTCTCAAAGAGGCCCGGAGGTCTTTGATTTTTTCGGTCTCCTGGGCCAGTTGGACGGCTTTGGCGATGTAGTCTGTCTCGGTTTCGGCGATGAGGTCGGTCTGTCCGGCGCGATTCAGGATGCTCGCGCCCACCCGACTCACATGCCGATCTCCGGCCCGGGTGATGACCGGAACCCCCATCCAGAGTGCGTCACAGGTGGTGGTGGTGCCGTTGTAAGGAAAGGGATCCAGCGCGATATCCATCCGGTTATACATGGCGAGATGGCTTCCCTTGGTGGAGAGGCGGGGCATCATCATGATCCGCTCAATATCGATCTGATGCTTCAGGAACATGTCGAAATAGTGATGTCGGATGGCCGCGTCCGACAATTGCCGACCCTTGAGAAAGAGATGGGACCCGGGGACCTGGGCCAAAATCTCCGCCCACACCCGAACCGTATCCTCATTCACCTTGCTCAGATTGTTGAATGAGCCGAAGGTGATGAAATGGTTCTTCAGAAAGGGAGGCGTTCCTGTATCCGGCGCGGGGAAGAGCGGATCATAGCAGAGAAACCCACCCGGGAGACGGAACAGGCTTTCCCGGACATATCGGTCGGAGAGACCTTCGGGATCAGCCATGGCATCCGTCAGCCGGTAATCCATGACCGCCATGCCGGTGGTGTCCGGGTATCCGAGCCATGTCACCTGGATGGGCGCAGGCTTTCGGGCAAAGGCAAGCAGACGGTTTTTGGCGAAATGCCCGGCAAGGTCAACGAGGATGTCAATGCCGTCTGAGCGGATCTGCTGGGCCAAGTCCGCGTCGGTCTTTCCCGGTGTGCTGTACCAGTGGTCCGCAAGGGGGGTGATCCGTTCCGTCACATCATCCGGGCTATGGACTTCCGAGTAGCAGAAGATTTCGACTTGGGTTCTGTCGTGCGCGTTGAGCAACGGCTCAATGAAATAGGCACAGGAATGGCGGCGAAAATCAGGGGAGACATACCCGATGCGGAGCCGTTTCTCCGGATCCGGATCGTTCTCATGGGGCATGATCTCCTTTGCCAGCGGTCTGGCATGAATCTCATCCCATCTGCAATGCGCCTGATACACCTGATCACGGGGCACCGCCGGCGAGACGTAATGTTGTGCGCTCAGAAGATTGCTGTGCGCCAAGGCGTAGTCGGGCCTGATCGTCAGGGCTTGTTGGTAGGCATCAAGGGCCTGATCCGATCTTCCCGCGGCCTTCAGGCTGTTTCCCAGATTATTATGTGCCTCGGCAAATTCGGGATGGATCTTCAGGGCCTTCTGATAAGCGGTGATCGCGTCCTCGATATGCCCCTGTTCCAGCAGGGCAATGCCCCGGTTGTTATGAGCCTCCGCGTAGTCAGGTCGGATTTCCACAGCTTTTTTGTAAGCGATGACGGCTCCCTCAAAATCCCCTTTCTCCCTGAGCGCGTTCCCCATTTCATTGTGCAACTCGGGAAAATCCGGGGCAATCTCCAATCCCTTTTGACAGCACTGAATCGCCTCATCCAATCTCCCCTGATCCTTCAGGGCCACTCCCATGTTGTGGCAGGCTTCGATGAAATCCGGCTTGATCTCCATCGCCTTCTCGTAGGAGAGGATCGCCTCATCTAATTTGCCCTGCTCCTTCAGCGCATTTCCCATGTTGTTGTGGTAGCTCTCCCGCTGGGGCTGGATGCCGATGGCTCTCCCGATCAGTTCCACCGCCCGGTCATAATCCCCCTTCTGAGACGCGACCACCCCAAGGAGATGGGACGCATCCGCATGATCCGGCTCCCGCTCAAGTATCCGGGCATAGATCGCCTCAGCCGTTTCGAGATCCCCGGCCTGATGAAGCGCGACCGCGTCCTCAAAGCTGGGTGTTCGGTGAAACCCGTCGAAGTCACCCCTCATGCTCGGTTCGGATTGACAAATCCGAACCGTCACCTCCGCCGGATTTGGCAATCCGGCGGGAGCGGACACGGGAGCCTCCTCCGGATTTGGCAATCCGGCGGGAGCGGACACGGGAGCCTCCTCCGGATTTGGCAATCCGGCGGGAGCGGACACGGGAGCCTCCTCCACCGGATTTGGCAATCCGGCGGGAGCGGACACGGGATTTGCCGAATATTTACCCTCGAAACTTGAAACTTGAAGCTGATTTCCAGCTTCCAGTTTCAAACACCACCTTCTCCACATTTCCTTGTAGGCGATCTCAACGGATCGGGCAAAGGCTTTGGCGTCGCAGAGGGGAGAATTCTCCAACGCGTGTCGCAGGGAGAAGCGGAGGTCACGGAGCCGGTCGCGGTCCCCGGCGAGTTGAATCGCTCGGGCAATGTAGTCCACGTCGGTTTCGGCCATTAGGTCTTTGGCTCCGATCCGCTCCAAGATGCTCGCACCGACCCGGCCGACATGGCGATTCCCCCGCAAGGTCAGTACCGGAACCCCCATGAACAACGCTTCAAAGGTGGTGGTGGTTCCGTTGTAGGGAAACGGGTCAAGGCCAATGTCTATGCGGTTGTAGAGGAGAAGATGCGCTTCTCTGGAGACCACCCGGGGCATCAGGGTGATCCGTTCAGGGGAGATGCCGTTCTTCGCGAACAGATCAAGATAACGCTGTCGGGTCGTCTGGTCCGACGCCTGACGGCCTTTGAGAAGCAGGCTTGAACCGGGAACCTGCAACAGAATCTGAGACCATATCCCCACCACGGTCTCCGTGAGCTTGCTGATGTTATTGAACGAGCCGAAGGTGATCCGGCCGGTTTGAAAGCAGGGCGGCTCAGATATGGCCGGCGAATCATAGACCGGTGAATAGCAGTGAAGCCCGTTCGGCAGACGGATCAGCGTCTCACTCGCGTATCGGTCTGCCATGCCTTCGGGGTCGGCTATGGCGTCGGTGAACCGGTAGTCCATGACGGACATGCCGGTGGTATCTGGGTACCCAAGCCATGTCACTTGGACTGGTGCGGGCTTGGACGCGAACGCGAGAAGACGGTTGCTCTCGGTGTGGCCAGCCAAGTCAACGAGGATATCGATCCGGTCCTTGCGGATCTGCTCGGCCACGGCCGCGTGACTCTTTCCGACCGTGCTGTGCCAGTGGTCTGCAAGTTCTTTGAGCTGCGCGGTCATATCATCGGCTCGGATCACCTCGGCATAGCAGAATATCTCCACCTCGGTTCTGTCATGTTCCCTGAACAGCGGCTCAATAAAATACGCGCAGGAATGGCGGCGGAAATCCGGTGACACATAACCGATGCGGAGACGTCTGTCAGGCGACGGATCATTTTCATGGGGCAGGATCTGAGTTGCCAGCGGCTTTGCTTGGGCCTCATTCCATTCGCGATGACGCTCGAACATCTGCTCAGGCGAACAGTCGTCGCCATGCTGCAAGGTGAAGAGCATGTTGCTATGGGCCTGATGGTAATTCGGCTTGATCGTCAAGGCCCTTTTGTAGCATTCCACAGCCTCCGAGATGATCCCTTGGTCATTTAGCGCGACGCCCATGTTGCTATATGCCTCCGCGAAACCCGGCTTGATTTCCACGGATTTGCGATAACACCGGATCGCCTCACCGGCCATGGATTTGTCTCGATACGCGTTGCCCATGTTGTTATAGACTTCCGCGAAGTTCGGATTGATGGCCAATGCCTTTTGATAGAAGGTGATCGCCTCGTCAATCCGCCCCTTGCCCTTTAGCGCGTTTCCCATGCTGATGTGCGCCTCGGCAAAATCCGGGCTGATCTCCAAGGCTTTTTGGTATGATTCAATCGCCTCGTCAAGCCTGCCCTGCTCCTTGTGTACGGCCCCGATGCCGTTATAGGCTTCCGCGGAGTTGGGATCGATCTTCAGCAGACCTTGGTACGCGGCAATCGCGTCGTCCGGCCTCCCCATCTCCTTGAAGCCCATCCCCATGTTGATGTATGCCTCGGGATAGTTCGGATCAAGTTCCAGTGACTTTTTGCAACACGCCACCGCCTCTTCCAGTTCTCCCAAGTCTTTCAGGGCAACGCCGAGGTTGTTGTAGTAGTTCTTGTTCTTTGGAACGATCTGAATCGCCTGGCGGATCAGATCCACCGCGTCTTGATGCCTCCCTTTCTGCTGCTGAATCACCCCGAGCAGATGCAGGGCATCCGGCTGGTTCGGATGGATCTCAAGAATCTTTTTGTAAACCGCCTCCGCTTCGTCCAGTTTCCCGGACTGATGACGCTGGACCGCCGCATTAAGGACCGCTCCGATGTTGAAAGGGGGAGATCCGGGTTCCGCAGCTCGGGATTCCGGCGTCTGTGCCTGGAATTTGCCAGATATCGGAACCTGAAATTCCGACGCCGGGGACTCGGGCATCGGCACCTGGAATTGGATGGCCAAGGATTCATCTGCCGGCGGTTTCTCCAATGCCGGCGTCTCAGAACCGACCGCCGCCGGCTTCGAGATGTCATCCGGGGAGACCCGGAATTCCGATGCCCAAAATTCCTGCGTCGGTGCTTGGAATTGGATGACCGGGGGTTTGTCTGCCGGCGGTTTCTCCAATATTGGCATCTCCTTCTCTGCCGTCGGTTTCCAAATATCATCCGAGGAAATGCGGAATTCCGAGGCCGGAGATTCGGGCATCGGCACCTCTTGGAATTGAAAAACCGGGGATTCGTCTGTCGGTTGCTTGCCCAATGCCGGCGTCCCTGGCTCGGCCGCAGGCTTCGAGATGTCATCCGGGGAGACCCGGAATTCCGATGCCCAAAATTCCTGCGTCGGTGCTTGGAATTGGATGACCGGGGGTTTGTCTGCCGGCGGTTTCTCCAATGTCGGCGTCTCAGAACCGACCGTCGGCTTCGAGATGTCATCCGGGGAGACCCGGAATTCCGAGGCCGGAGATTCGGGCATGGGCACCTGGAATTGGATGGCCAAGGATTCATCTGCTGGCGGTTTCTCCAATGTCGGCGTCTCAGAACCGACCGGCGGCTTCGAGATGTCATCCGGGGAGACCCGGAATTCCGAGGCCCAAAATTCCTGCATCGGCACCTGGAATTGGATGGCCAAGGATTCATCTGCTGGCGGTTTCTCCAATGCCGGTGTCTCAGAACCGACCGTCGGCTTCGAGATGTCATCCGGGGAGACCCGGAATTCCGAGGCCGGAGATTCAGGCATGGGCACATGGAACTGGAAAACCGGTGATTCATCCCTTGGGGGCTGTTCTTCCAAAACCGGAATTTGGAACTCAGGCGGCCGAATATCGGCAGGAGAAATGCGGAACTCCGGCTCCGGCAACTCCAATATCGGATGTGCCTTTTCCTCTGTCGGAATTTGTAGCCCAGCCGGCCGCGTTTGAATATCAGCAGGAGAAATGCGAAATTCAGGCTCCGGCGTCTCCAATATCGGAGCTTGGAACTGGAGAATCGAGAGTTCACCTTCCGGCTGTACCTTGCCCTCTGTCGGAATTTGTAGCCCAGCCGGCCGCGTTTGAATGTCAGGAGGAGAAATGCGAAATTCAGGCTCCGGCATCTCCAATATCGGAGCTTGGAACTGGCCCATGGAGAGTGGCGCATGGACGACGGCCGGCCCCTCACCCCTCATATCACGCCCCTCATCCTGCTTCACCTCTTGCCCCTCGCCTCTCACCCATCTCACCCATATCTCCCGATAGGCCGCTTCCACGGTCTCCGCGAAAAGCTTCCCATTGCACAAGGAGCCGATCATCCGTTGCCGCAGGGTCTCGCGAAGCCCGGCCAACTGGTCCATGTCTCCCGCGAGCCACAACGCCCGGTCCACATATTCCGCCTCATCTTTGGCGATCAGTCCGGAGAGGCTGAGACGCTTCACAATGCTCGCACCGACCCGGGAAACATGCCGATCCCCCATGATGGTCAGCACCGGAACCCCCATCCATAAGGCTTCAAAGGAGGTGGTGGTCCCGTTGTACGGAAAGGGATCAAGCGCGATATCCACCTGATTGTACATCTCCATGTGGTCGTTTCTTCCCGGCGTATGCGGCATCATCGTGACACGATCCGAGTGGATCCCGTTCTTTGCGAACATCTCACGGTAACGCGCTTGCGTTGAAGCATCCGCGAGGCGCCGGTTTTTCATGAGGAATTTCGAGTTCGGAATCTCACGCATGATCTGCGCCCATACCGCCACAACCTGAGCAGTCACCTTGGCGAGATTGTTGAACGACGCAAAAGTGATCCCTCCCGCCTTCAAAGCGGGCAGTTCGCCGACATCCGGGGTGTTGTAGAGCGGAGAGTAGCAGAGAAATCCGGTGGAAAGGCGGATCAGGGTCTCTCGTATATACCTGTCTGAATCGCCTTCGGGATCCGCGACCGCGTCGGTGAACCGGTAGTCCATCGCGGTCATGCCGCTGGTGTCCGGGTATCCGAGCCACGTCACCTGAATCGGCGCGGGCTTCTGGGCAAAGACCAGCAGGCGGTTGTTTGCGGTGTGCCCGGCAAGGTCAACCAGAATGTCAATCCGATCGTTCCGGATATGGTCCGCAACCTCGCCATCCCCTTTTCCCATCGTGTCGTACCAGTGATCCGCCAGCCCCTTGATCCGTTCCGTCACATCATCCGGCTTGGCAGTCTCCGCGTAGCAGAATACCTCCATCCGGGTCTTGTCGTGGGAGCGGATTAGGGGATCAATGAAATACGCACAGGAATGGCTGCGGAAATCCGGGGAGACATACCCCACCCGGAGCCGTCTCTCCGGATCCCGATCATTCGTATGCTCCTGAATCTCCTCCGCCACTGGTTCGGCATAGATCCGGTCCCACTCGCAATGCTGGTCAAAGAGCCACTTCTGATCGCATCCGGGATTGTAGTGCAGGGTAAAGAGAAAGTTGCTGTGGGCCTGATGATACGCGGACTTGAGTTCCATGGCCATCTGGTAACTCTGGATCGCTTCGTCAATTCGGCCCTGGTTCTTCAGCACATTCCCCATGTTCACATAGACTTCCGCGTATTCCGGCTTGATCTCCAACGCCTTGCGATAAGACGAGACCGCCTCATCTGCCCTGCCGACTTCTCCCAGGGCGTTCCCCATGTTGTAATATGCGCCAGCCCCCTTCGGTTCGATCTCCAGGGCCTTCTGGTAACAGGCGATGGCTTCGTCCAGCTTGCCCTGTTCTTTCAACGCAATGCCGAGACTGTTATGGGCCTCGGCGTAGTTCGGGTTGTTCTCCAGGGCCTTGCGATAACAGTCAATCGCCTCATCCAGTTGGCCCTTCCCCTTCACCACATTCCCCATGTTATGGAACGATTCCGCGTAGTCGGGCCGCAGTTCCACCGCCTTTCTGTAGCACTCAAGGGCTTCATCCTTTTCTCCTTGATCCTCGAGGACCGCGCCCATGTTGTTATACGCCTCCGCATAATCGGGCCGGATATCCAAAGCCCTGCGGTAACAGACGATCGCTTCGTCTCGCTCCCCCTTCGCCTTCAGCACATTCCCCATGTTGATGTGCGCCTCCGCATAGTCCGGCTTGAGTTCCAGAACCTTGCGGTAACACTCGGCCGCCTCGTCGAGCTCTCCCTTCGACTTCAGGGCGATCCCCAAGCTGTTGCAGATCTCGACGTAATCCGGCTTGATCTCCAGAATCTTGCGAAAACAGGGGATCAGCTCATCAATTCGGCCCTGCTCCTTCAGCACCATGGCCATGTTGATGTGCGCCTCCAGATAATCCGGCTTGAGTTCGGCCGCGGTGCGATAGGCAAGGATGCACTCCTCGGTTTTTCCCTGCTCTTTGAGGGCGATGCCCATGTTGTTGTAGAAGAATGCGTTCCCGGGGTTCACCGAAATCGCCTGTTGAATCAGTTCCACCGCGGTCTCATGCTTTCCCCTCTGATGCTGGATCACGCCGAAGAGATGCAACGCGTCCGCATGGTTCGGATTGACTTCGATCACCTTCTCATAAATCGTCTCCGCCTCATCTAATCGGCCGTTCTGGTGAAACTGAACCGCAGCGCGGAGCGCCTGCTCGATGTTCATCCCTGGGACAGGGGACGGAGGGGGAGCAGATGGCTGGAATTCCGGAGCCGGGCGTTGAGACTCCGGAGCCGGGACTCTGAATTCCACACGCGGGACTTCGATGTTCGGAGGGGACGGAGGGGGAGCAGATGGCTGGAATTCCGGAGCCGGGCGTTGAGACTCC
>JAOZRQ010000019.1:0-4452 GCA_029940115.1 Desulfobacterales bacterium | reverse complement strand
GGAGCCGGGACTCTGAATTCCACAGGCGTGACGTTGAATTCCACAGGCGTGACGTTGAACTCCACAGGGGGGCCCTTGAATTCCACCGGCGGAACCTTGAATTCCGCAGGCGTGACGTTGAATTCCGCAGGCAGGACCGCTGCAGGCGCTTGGAGTTCCGCAGCAGGGGCATGGAACTCACGGGCCGGGGCCTGAAATTCAGGCACAATTTCCGGCTTCTTTTGGATGACACGGGCCGCATCCGTCTGGGCACACCATTTTCGCCATATATCCTGATACGCCGCTTCCACGGAACTGGCAAATGCCTTCGCATCGCACAGGGGAGAGGCCTGCATCCGCCGGCGCATATCGTTTCGGAGGTCGGTGAGACGTTGGATGTTCCCGGCCAAGTGGACCGCCTTGGCGACGTAATCGGCTGAGTCCGACGCGATCAGTTCGGTCAGGCCGACTCGGGTCAGAATGCTCGTTCCGACCCGTGCCCTGTGCCGGTCGCCGTGCCGGGTGATCACCGGAACTCCCATCCATAGTGCCTCGCAGGTCGTGGTGGTCCCATTGTATGGAAACGGATCGAGTCCGATATCCACCTGATTGTACAGATCAAGATGCCCCCGCTTATCTTGGATCCGGGGCCGCTTGATCACCCGTTCCGGCGGGATATGCTGCTTGGCAAACCATGCCTCATATTGACGAATCTTCGACTGGTTCACAAACTGCCGGCTTTTCAGCAGAAGAACCGATCCGGGGACTTGGTGCAGGATCTGGGACCAGACCGCGACGACCTCCTCGTTCACCTTGATCAGGTTGTTGAACGAGCCGAACGTGATCTGCCCCTTCTGCAAAACTGGCGGCGGCCCCGTATCCGGGGCAATGGCGAGGGGCGTGTAGCAGAGAAATCCGTTGGGCAGACGGATCAGGGTCTCAGTGTAATACTGGTCCGCAACCCCTTCTGGATCAGCAATCGCGTCGGTGAGGCGGTAATCCATGACCGCCATTCCGGTGGTGTCCGGGTATCCCAGCCAAGCGAGCTGAATCGGCGCAGGCTTCCGCACAAAGATCAGCAGGCGGTTCTTCGCGGTGTGTCCGGCCATATCCACCAAGATATCGATCCGATCCTTCCGAATCTGGGCCGCGACGTCGTCATCCCCTTTTCCCTGGATGACATGCCAGTGGTCGGAGAGTTTCTGGATGCGTTCCGTCATCTTATCCGACTTCTGCAATTCGGCATAACAGAAGACCTCCAGTTGTTTCTTGTCGTGGGCTTGGAGGAGCGATTCAAAGAAATACGCACAGGAGTGATTCCGGAAATCTGGGGAGACATAACCGACCCGGAGCCGTCTATTCGGATTCCGGTCGTTCGCGTGGGGGAGGATCTTGTCCCAGAACGGCTTGCCATAGAGCGCGTCCCACCTGAGATGCTCTTGAAACACCTCATCCAAGGGCCGGGCCTCATACTGCAAGGTGAGCAGGAGATTGCAAAACGCCTCCGCGTAATCCGGCTTGATCGAGAGCACCTTTCGGTAGCAGGAGATCGCCTCATCCATCCGGCCCTGCTTGCTCAACGCGCTCCCCAAGTTATGGTAGTAGATCGGATTCTTCGGATTCAGACGGATCGCCTTGCCGATCTGATCAATCGCGACATCATGCCGATCAATCTGGAACGCGATGACCCCGTGCAGGTGCATGGCATCCGCATGATTTGGCTGTATCGCGAGAATCTTCTGATAGATATCCTCAGCCTTGCCCAGTTCCCCGGCTTCGTGATGCTTGAGCGCGGTCTTGAAGGCCGCGTTGATGTCGAGGGGGGGAGCGGCGAGGGACGATGGGGGAGCGGTGAGCGGCGCGAGCGCAGGTGTCGTTTCTTGGGCCATGGGCGTCTGGAAGGTCGGGATGGAGCGTTCTGTCTGCCGATGTTCGCCTTGTTCTGCACACCATTTCCCCCACATCATCTGATAGGCATCTTCAACGGATTTCGCGAATGACTGGGCGTCATGCAAGGGGGAATGCTGGATCTGTCCACGCAGGTTTGTCCGGAGTTGTTTGAGCTGATCTGTGTTCTGGGCGAGTTGCACTGCTTTCGCGATGTAGTCCGACTCGTTTTTGCCGATCAGTTCCGTCAAGCCCGCGTGATGCAGGATGCTCATGCCGACCCGGCCCACATGTCGTTCCCCCTGTCGTGTGATGAACGGGACCCCCATCCAGAGGGCCTCGCACGAGGTGGTGGTCCCGTTGTACGGAAAGGGATCAAGGGCGATGTCCACATGTTTGTACATGTCGAGATGCGCGGCCTGGGACGGGGTCCGGGGCTTCATGATCACGCGCTCGGCCGAGATGCCGTTCTCCGCGAACATCTCCAGATAATGGGCCCGGGTCGATTCGGTGGACAACTGACGACTTTTCAGCAGGATCCGGGAGCCGGGGACCTGCTGCATGATCTTGGACCAGAGTGCGACCACCTCTCGGGTCACCTTGCTCAGATTGTTGAATGATCCGAACGTGACGAAGCCGTTCTGCAAAAATGGCAGGGGGGCCACCGCCGGGGAGCGGACCGGCGGGAGATGGCAGAGGAATCCCCCGGGCAGACGCACCAATGTCTCGGTGGCATATTTGTCCGTCACCCCTTCTGGATCCGCGACCGCGTCGGTGAAGCGGTAATCCATGGTCGTCATGCCGGTGGTGTCCGGGTATCCGAGCCAGTTCACCTGAATCGGCGCGGGCTTCCGGGCGAAGACTAGGAGACGGTGCTTCGCGGTGTGTCCGGTCAGATCCACCAAGATGTCAATCCGGTCCTCCCGGATCTTCTCGGCAACGACCTCATGGCCTTTTCGCAATGCGCTGTACCAGTGGTCTGCGAGGGGTTTGATGCGCGCCGTGATCTCATCGGCCCGTCGCACATCCGCATAGCAGAATATCTCCACCCGGGACTTGTCATGCGCTTGGAGCAACGGTTCGATGAAGTAGGCGCAGGAATGGCTCCGAAAATCCGGGGAGACATACCCGATGCGGAGCCGTCTTTCGGGCGTGGGGTCGTTCTCGTGGGGCATCATCTCCCCGGCGAGGGGCTTCTCATGGACCTCGGCCCAGCCGAGATGCTGTTCCAGCAACCATTCCGACGAGTGATCCGAGGTGTATTGCAGGGAGAAGAGCAGGTTGCTGTGCGCGACCGCGTTCTCCGGCTCGAGCTCCAGGACTTTCCGATAACATGCCACCGCGTTCTCCGGTTCGCCGTAGTTTCTCAGGGCAACCCCCATGTTGTTGTATGCCTCGGCACATTCCGGCTTGATCTTCAGGACCTTTTCGTAACACTCGATGGATTCCTTGGTCTTGCCCTGGGCGTTCAGTTCGATTCCGAGCTCATTGTGGGCCTCGATGTAGTCGGGTTTGATCTCAATGGCCTTCCGAAAAGCGGTGATCGCCTCCGCAGACCTGCCGACATCAATCAGGGCAATCCCCATGTTGTAGAATGCCTCTGCATGATCCGGCTTGAGCTCAACCGCTTTGCGATACGATTCAATCGCCTCGGCCGGCCGGCCCATATCCGCCAGCACGATGCCCATGTTATAATGCGCGTCCACATAATCCTTCGCGAGCTCCAATGCCTTGCGGTAATATGTCAGCGCCTCCTCGGGTTTGCCCATGTCCTTCAGCGCGCTTCCCGCGTTGTTGCGGGCCTCGGTGTAGTCCGGCTTGATCTCAATCGCCTTTTTGTAGCAGGCAAGCGCGTCCTCATGTTTCTTCTGCGCGATAAAGACATTGCCCCTGTTGTAGAGATAGATCGGATTTTCGGGGAATACCTTGAGGGCCTTGTCAATCAGCTCCATCGCGGCGTCGCACTCATTGTTCTGATGCGCGATCAGCCCAAGCAGATGCAACGCGTCGGGGTGGTCCGGTTTGACCTTGAGTATCTCCCGGTAGAGGAGCTGGGCCTCTGTTGTCTGTCCGTTCTGGTGGTATTTCGCCGCGCCCTGGAATACGGTGTTGATGTCAATGGAAAGCTTTTGCGGCTGACTCTCTGAACTTGGGGGTTTGGCATCCGTTGCCGATTCCTTCCTGGAACGATTCTTCCCTTGAGATGCCGGAAGCTTGGTTTCAGGAAGATTGTTCTGCATCAGGTGCATTGGCTTGCTCTTCTTAGTCGCTTTTTTTTTCTTTTTCTTTTTTCGGCTCATTTTCTCTCTTTCATTAGGTTTGTCGGGTGGGTTCACCAAATTTTAAGGTAAATATTCGGTAAACCCCGTGCTCGCTCCCGCCGGATTGTCAAATCCGGCGGGATGGCGGCTCGGAGTCGTCGATGCCCGGCAGACCCGTGCCCGCTCCCGTCGGATTGCCAAAGCCGGGTTTCTTTCCCATTCACTTTTTTTGTCCTGTACATAGTCAATAACCAGAAAATTGCAAATTTGTTCTTGGTTCTAACGGTTTTTGTGGTTTCCGACATGATCCGCAGATGAACGCGGA
>JAOZRQ010000272.1 GCA_029940115.1 Desulfobacterales bacterium | reverse complement strand
GACGACTCCGGGCCGCCATCCCGCCGGATTTGGCAATCCGGCGGGAGCGAGCACGTGGTTTACCGAATATTTACCGCCCAGACCACAAAATCCAGTCACATTTCAGGATTAGATATCCATGGTGTGACACAGTGCCAGAAACCGGGTTTCCTTGTTCTTTGTCGCCGGATTTGTCAATCCGGCGCGAGCTTGTGGGGACTTGTGGGGACGCAACAGGCAACTGACAACAACCAACTGGCAACTGACAACCATGTACCACAAAAAATACCACATCCACTTTGTAGGCGTCGGCGGAATCGGCATGAGCGGCATTGCCGAGCTTCTCTTGAACCTGGGATACACGGTATCCGGATCGGATGTCAGGCTCTCAGACATCACCGAAAACTTGGAACGCATCGGGGGAACCCTCTTTGAAGGGCATTCCGGAGATCACATGCTTGGCGCAAATGTGGTGGTGACATCCTCTGCGATTGCCCCGGACAACCCCGAAGTGACCGCGGCCCGGCAGGCGTCCATCCCGGTGATACCGAGGGCCGAAATGCTCGCGGAACTGATGCGCCTGAAATACAGCGTGGCGATTGCCGGCGCGCATGGCAAGACATCAACCACCTCCATCGTCGCCTCGATTCTGAACGAAGGAGGGCTTGACCCCACAGTGGTCATCGGCGGGAAGCTGAAAAGCATTGGGGCCAATGCGGTCCTCGGATCCGGGAACTTCATTGTGGCCGAGGCGGATGAGAGTGACGGGTCCTTTCTGAAGATGTCCCCCACCATTGCAGTGGTGACCAACATTGACCGGGAGCATCTTGACTTTTATAAGGATCTGGATGACATCAAAGATGTTTTTCTGAAATTCATTGAGCGGATACCCTTTTACGGCCTTGCTGTGCTCTGCTTGGACAACGAGCCTATCCAGGAACTGATTCCGAAAATAGAGAGACGCCTCACCACTTACGGGTTGAGATCCCAAGCCGATTTTCAGGCCAGAAACGTGGTCTTTGACGGACTGAAGAGCAGATTCAGCCTCTATCATCTTGGAGAAAAGTTGGGCGAGATCAGCTTGAGCCTTCCGGGCATCCATAATGTGTCCAATGCCCTTGCCGGCATCGCGGTGGCGCATGAGCTGGATATCCCCTTTGACGTGATCAAAGCAGCATTGGCGAGCATCGAGGGCGTCCGTCGCAGGCTGGAGATCAAGGGAGAGGTGAACCGCGTCACTGTTGTGGATGATTACGGCCATCACCCGACCGAGATCAGAGTCACCCTGCAGGCCGCCAAGGAAAGCTGGCCAGAGAGACGGTTGGTTGTCGTGTTTCAGCCCCATCGTCACACCCGGACCCAGGCCCTTTTTGATGAATTCACCCGCGCATTTCATCCATCCGATCTGCTCATCACCCTTCCCATCTATTCAGCAGGGGAAAAGGAGATACAAGGGATAAGCGGCCATGGCCTGTATGAAGGGATCAAGGCCCACGGACACAAGGATATCTGCTACAAGGAAGACTTTGAATCGGCTCTCCGCCACTTGGCAGAGATGCTGAAACCGGGAGACATCCTGCTCACCGTGGGCGCGGGAGATGTCTATAAGGTCGGAGAGATGGTGCTTGAAACGTGAGGCGTGAAACGTGAGACGTGAGGCGTGAGATGTGAGGCGTGAAACGTGAGGCGTGAAACGTGAGGCGTGAGACGCTTCACGTTTTAGAATTTCAACCATGATGAATTCTGACACAAAAAAATGGCTAACGGACCTGTTGGGGGATCGGGTCAGATTTGATGAGCCGATGTCACGGCATACCTCGTTCCGGGTGGGGGGGCCGGCGGACGCGTACATCACCCCTGAGACACAGGAGGAACTGGTCCGGCTGACCACCGGGGCCCGGGAAAGGGGACTGAAACATACCATCATCGGCGCGGGAACCAATCTCCTTGTGAAAGACAATGGTATAAAAGGACTTGTCATTGTTCTGACAAAATTCTTCAAAAAAAGAAACCCGGCTTTTTCTGGCAGGGGAATCGGCCCGTTTGGGAAAAAGCCGGGTTTCTTGCAAACAGATATGAGAGAGGATGGGAGCGCAAGAAACCCGGCTTTTTCTGGCAGGGGAGGAATCGGCCCGTTTGGGAAAAAGCCGGGTTTCTTGCAAACAGATATGAGAGAGGATGGGAGCACAATTGTGACCGCAATGGCAGGCTGTGGTCTGAGGAGTCTCTGCGGATTTTCCATAAAACAAGGGCTTGAAGGCATGAATTTTGCATTGGGAATACCTGGCACGGTGGGCGGCGCGGTGATGATGAACGCGGGAACGGGACATGGGGCAATGGCGGATGTCTTGAAGTCGCTCCTCCTTCTCCTCCCCACCGGCCAAACCCAGAAAATCAGAAGGGAGGAACTCCATTTTGACTACCGAAGATTCGACAGGGTTCAGACCTGCAAGGAGATCGGATACAGCATCTCCGAGGATGATGAGGGGCCGGTGATCCTTGAAGCATCGTTCCGACTGCATCCCTCAGATCCGGCAACGCTGAAAAAAGAGGCCGCGGGGATTCTGAAAACCCGCAGGAAAACCCAGCCATCGGGCTACCCAAGCGCAGGATGCTTCTTCAAAAACCCAAGGGGAGATGAAGTTTCCAGTTTCGGGTGTCAAGTTCCAAAACAGATGTCAGCCGGCAGCCTGATTGATCAGGCTGGCCTGAAAGGAAAGCGGATCGGCGGGGCCGAAGTTTCGGCAAGACACGCGAATTTCATCATCAATCGAGCCGGCGCATCCGCAACGGATATCCTCGCGTTGGCGGATCTGATTCAGAAAGAGGTGTCCGACAAATTTGGCGTTCATCTGGAGCCGGAGGTCAGGATTGGAGAGTGAAAAGCGCAAATGGGCGACCCATTGGTCAGGAGTGGAGATAGAGAAGCACAGGCGGAAGAACTACTACCGCAAACGCCCTGTGAGAAGGAGCAACCCTGAAAAGGCGGTGGTCACCCATGACGGAAACAGAAAGGCAGGATACCAGAAACATATGTCGCTACTTGTGCAGGAAAAGCCTGAAACGCGAATCAATGTCATACAATGTCTCACCCTTTTTTTGCAAATGACGGCCGGCATGCTTTTCGTGGTGACGATCAGTCTGCTTTTCATTTTCCTGCATGACCTCTTTACGCAATGTGACTATTTCAAGGCAACCTCCATTGCCATAGAGGGCATCCGCAGGGTTTCCGAGGATGAGGTGGCCCAACGGACCCGAATCTCTCCGGGAGTGAACATCCTTTCGGTGAACCTTTCCAAAGCAAGAAGGGAACTGAAGGCGCATCCGTGGATAGACGAGGCGGAGGTGGGACGGGAGCTCCCGTCGAAAATACATATCAAGATAACAGAGCATGAACCACTTGCCATTCTTGCACTCTCCAGATGCCGGAAACCCGAATATCTGGAAGATAAGAAGGGGATCATAAGCAACTGGCAACAGGAGGCCTTCACGACCGATGATATGGAATCAGGGCCGACGGATTCGGGTTGCGAACTCAGATACCTGATAGATGCCCATGGAGAAATATTCAAAAAATGGACTTCTGACGATCCTGATGATCTGCCGGTGATCACCGGGCTCGGGTTTTCGGATATCCCTGTTTCAGAAAGCCCGTCAGAGAGGGATCGCTCTGAAACCCTTCCCTACCAAGCGATCATGCACGTTTTGCACATCGGGCGACGACCCAGTTGCGTCATTCCCAACCGTTCAATACAGACAATCGAGGTGGACAGAGAAATGGGGATCACGCTGAAATTGGTTCAACAACCCAAACGGGCCAGAAGGGTGAAACTCGGGTATCACAACTACCCGGCCAAATATGAGAGACTCAGGGCGCTGCTTTTTTATCTGGAAAAAAAGAGAAAACATGATAATATAGACATCATTGACTTGAACAACTTGAATCGCGTCGTGGTTTCAGAAGATTGAAAATTGAAAAATCAAAACAGGTGCCAATTTTCGGCATCCTTCATTTATGGGTTCAGTTTGCAGTTCCGCTCCCCGATAAAAGATGTCGGGGACAGGCTTCAGGCGGTGCGACACAGCCTGAAGGCGGAACTGCAAACTGAAATGTGTGAACCACCTTTCAGGCAAAATGAAAGATGCCCCACTTTTCATGCAAAATGAAGGATGCCCAATTTTCAATTCAGAATGGACGAAACTTGAAATTGAAACAAGTGCCAATTTTCGGCATCCTTCATTTATGGGTTCAATTTGTGGTTTCGCTCCCCGATAAAAGATGTCGGGGACAGGCTTTAGGCGGTGTCGCACCGCCTAAAGGCGGAACTGCAAACTTTTCAATTTTCACGGGAGGACTAGGTGGCTGGACAGGAAGAAATTATAGTCGGACTTGACATCGGAACCACCAAAATCTGTGCGGTGGTCGGTGAGGTATCCGGAAATGACATCAACATCATCGGAATCGGAACCCACCCTTCAATTGGCCTTCGGAAAGGGGTTGTGGTCAACATTGACTCAACGGTGCAATCCATAAAGAAATCTGTTGAGGACGCGGAACTGATGGCCGGAGTTGAGATTTCCTCGGTCTATGCGGGGATTGCGGGGGGGCATATCACCGGATTCAACAGCCGGGGGATCATCGCCATAAAAGGTGCCGAGGTGACGCAACAGGATGTGGACCGCGTGATTGACGCGGCACGGGCGGTGGCCATCCCGATGGATCGGGAGGTCATCCATGTTCTTCCCCAAGAGTTCATCGTGGATGACCATGACGGGATTCTGGATCCGGTGGGAATGGCCGCGGTCCGTCTTGAAGCGAAGATCCATATCGTGACCGGCGCGGTGACGTCTGCCCATAACATCGTGAAATGTGCCAATCGGGCTGGCTTGGATGTCTGTGACATTGTTCTGGAGTCCCTTGCATCCGGCGAGGCGGTGATGGCCGAAGAGGAGAAGGAACTCGGCGCGGCCCTCCTGGATCTGGGGGGCGGCACCAGCGATCTGGCCATCTTCTCCAATAAAAACATCAAACACACATTTGTCCTTGCCCTCGGGGGAAACAACCTGACCAATGACATTGCCATCGGCCTGCGCGCACCCCTTGCCGAAGCCGAAAACATCAAGAAAATCTTCGGCACCTGCCTGACCCGAAACATCAGCCCTGATGAGACCATCGAAGTCCCGGGACTCGGCGGGCGAAAGCCGAGAAGGCTCTCCCGGCAGATACTCGGGGAAATCCTGGAGCCCCGAATGGAGGAGATATTCGAACTGATCCAGCGGGAAATTTACAGAGCAGGCATGGAGAACATCATGACCTCCGGCATTGTCCTGACAGGCGGGTCCGCCCTTTTGGACGGCGTGACGGACATTGCCGAGTCGGTGTTCAATCTGCCAGCTCGTCTCGGCAGGCCCCAAGGCATCGGGGGGCTGGTGGATGTGGTGAACAATCCCATGTACGCGACAGGGGTGGGGCTGGTCCTGTTCGGGGCCCAGCATCAGCCTGACAACAAATTCAGAATCCGTGACACAAACATTTTTCATCGGGTGATGGCCCGGATGAAGAAATGGTTCAAAGATATTGTCTGACATCTTTCTTTTGATGGTTTGCATTTTGAAAACATGACATTTCCCAAATTTTTTGCTGATTATAACAGATTTAGGGGAGGCCTTGAACGTGAACTTGAACGTGAACGTGAACTTATACTTGAACGTGAACTTGAACTTGAACGTGAACTTATACTTGAACTTGAACTTGAACTTGAACTCGAACTTGCCCACAAATGAACATTCACGTTCAAGTTCACGGGCACGTGCACGTTCACGGGCAGGCGCCTCCCCGAAAAGCGTTATAATCAGATTTTTTGCAACACAAAGAAACCCGTTTCAGCCATCAGGGGATTGGGCGCTCAGGTTTCGGTGACGCGGTCCCCTGCCAGAAACCGGGTTTCTTTGTCCCAGAAAACAAAACATCCGCATCCCGGAAGCGTCACCTGCTTATGAAGGATGCTTGAAATTTGAACAAATTTATTGTAAGAAGTCGGGGATGGGGGTTGAATTCCTCAATCCCTGAATTCTTCAATCCCCTAATCCCCAAATTTCATTATCAGGAGGCTGGAAACGATGTTCAGCTATGTAGAAAACGGAAATAAATCGGCAAAAATAAAAGTTATCGGTGTCGGGGGGGCAGGAGGAAACGCGATTAATAATATGATCGATTCCAACCTCCAAGGCGTCAACTTCATCGTCACCAATACCGATCTTCAGGCCATTGACATTTCCAGAGCGCCTGTCAAAATCCAGATCGGAGACAAGCTCACCGAAGGACTCGGGGCGGGTGCGAATCCGGAAATCGGGCGTCAGGCTGCCATTGAAAGTGCGGAGGCCATCCGGAACGCGCTCAAGGACAGCCATATGGTTTTCATCACCGCGGGATTTGGCGGGGGAACCGGGACCGGTGCCGCGTCAATCATCGCGGAAATCTGCAAGGAGCTCGGAACCCTGACCGTCGCGGTGGTGACCAAACCCTTCTCCTTTGAAGGCAGAAAACGCTCAAGGCAGGCTGAGGAGGGGATTGATGTACTGAAGGAGATTGCGGACACTGTCATCACCATACCGAATGACAGACTCCGGGGCCTTGCATCCAAAAACGCCACCATGATAGAGATGTTCAAAAAGGCGGATGAGATTCTGCTCCATGCGGTCAAGGGGATCACGGACCTGATTCTGATGCCGGGTCTGGTGAATCTTGACTTCGCAGATGTGAAGACCACCATGTCGAAGGCCGGCATGGCCATCATGGGCATCGGGATATCAAACGGCGAAAACCGGGCCACCGAGGCCGCGGAGCGAGCCATCTCCCACCCGTTGCTCGAAGATGTCTCCATCTCCGGTGCCAAGGGCGTTCTGATGAACATCACCAGCACCAGCGATCTGACCATGGAAGAGATGACTGAGGCCTCTGAGCGGATATACACTGAAGTGGGTGAGGACGCGGACATCATCTGGGGTGCGGTGATTGACGACTCCCTCGGAGATGAGATGCGGGTGACGGTCATTGCCACAGGAATCGGGGAGGGTCCGAGGACGAGAGAAATCCCTGAAAGCCACTCAGAGC
This sequence comes from Desulfobacterales bacterium, assembly GCA_029940115.1. GTDB lineage: Bacteria > Desulfobacterota > Desulfobacteria > Desulfobacterales > 4be13 > JAOZRQ01. The sequence continues at coordinate 1,879 of JAOZRQ010000272.1, read as the reverse complement.
GGGTCCATCCCTTCAGACGCAAGGTGAAAGGGCTCCGGACAGTTGAAAAGGTGGCCGATTATGAGCCGTCATTCATCCGCAAAAAAGAACCGGAACAACATGAGACGGCCATGGACATTTACAAAGGGCACAGGGGAATAGAGATCGACAACGATGATTTGGACATCCCCACATTCCTGAGAAAAAAGGCGGATTAGGGTGAAGGATAACTCATTCCAGTGAATAAAGGTCCTTTTACAATTCCGGTAGTCCTGCAAATGCAGTGATGAATCCCGTTCAGTTCCCCGAATATCAGGACACTGAATCTCATTCATCACTACTTGAGCAGGACTACCACAATTCCTTCATTGCCGACAAAAAAAGGAGGCGAGACATTGGCCCAAGTCACGCCATTGTCACCGCTATGGTATAAACCCGGGGCAACTTTCCTGACTCCCTTAAGAATGCGCTTTTGACACTGGCATTGACAAATGTGACCGATTCAAAGACCCCGCCTGCCAAGTCAGTCTCGCGATGATCGCCGCCGTTCAGGTCAGGAACTCGCCTGTTTGTTCAGTTCTTCTTTGTTCATTGTCATCTCAAATTTCCCTGATTCCGAGCGATCTCAGCTTCTCGGCCAGCATGTCGGCCCGTTGTCTTTCGAGTTCTCTCTCTGATTCTGCTCTCTCAGCCCGTTGTTTTTCGAGTTCTCTCTCCGATTCTGCTTTCTCTGCCCGTTGTCTTTCTTTCTCTGCCCGTTGCCTTTCTTTCTCAGCCCGTTGTCTTTCTTTCTCAGCCCGTTGTCTTTCCAGTTCTTTCTCCGATTCTGCCTTCTCAGCCCGTTGTCTTTCCAGTTCTTTTTTCTTGCTTTCGGCCGAAAGTGTCGTGAATTCCTGACCGGAGGGATCGTAAATTCTCAGGCCTGTCTTCTCAAGCTTGAAAGTTGTCTTCAGTGCGGGACTGCGCCACCCCTGAACATTTTCGACGGGCCGAACTTTCTTTCCTGACCGGATCCATGCCCTGAATGTGAGGCGGGCCGGATCGTAGAGGTAATATTCCCCGACACCGTGTCTGTCATAAAATCCGAGCTTTTCTGTCATCTCCTTCTTCGTGTTTGAAGGCGAAAGGATTTCAAACACAACCTGCGGGGGAATATTGTCTTCCTTACACTGGACGTAGGAACCCCGCTTTCCCTTGGGTCTTCCGAACGCCACCATCACATCGGGAGCCGCGCTGATTTTGGTCTTTCTCTCCACCGGATACCAGAGCAGGTCAGCAGCCACGAACACGTCCGGCGAGTCGGCAAACATGGTTTCGAGATTTTCCTTGATCAGCACAATCCATTCATACTGCTCTGTGTTGTCCGCCATCGGTTTTCCGTCACTCTCGGGATAAATAAATTCCTTATCGGGTTCAACTCTGATCTTCTCTTTAACAAAAGCGGCAGTCATGCCCGCGTATCCAGATGATTTTGCTTCCAAGGTATTCATTTGATGGCCCCTTTTCAATTCAATGAAAAATAGGCATCCTTCATTTTGCCTGAAAAGTGGTTTACACATTTCAGTTTGTGGTTCCGCCTTCAGGCGGTGTGGCACCGCCTGAAGGCGGAACTGCAAACTGAAATGCAAACCCACAAATGAAGGATGCCGAAAAATACATGAAAGATTTTTGGGCATCTTTGCCTAAAAAGTGGTTTACACTTGCTCTTTCTCTGAATCCATTTCCCAAATAGGATATAATTTTACAGAAAAATCATCCGTTTGCAAACAATAATTTGGACAGTTTTTGAAAATTAAGTGTCAGAAAATGTGACCTCTTGAAATTAAAGGATCTGATTTTTTGAGGGGCATCTTTCATTTTGCCTGAAAGGTGGTTCACACTTTTCAGTCTGCAGTTCCGC
>JAOZRQ010000790.1 GCA_029940115.1 Desulfobacterales bacterium | reverse complement strand
TTAGCTGGCTTCAGCCTGCTTCAGCTTTCAGCCTCGGAATTTATTCCGAGGCTTCCCAAAGCCGGGGGATCAATCCCCCGGCTGAAAGCCAAAGTACGCTAAAGCGCACTGTCACGACAGCTGGCTTCAGCCTGCTTGAGCTTTCAGCCTCGCAATTGATTGCGAGGCTTCCCAAAGCCGGGGGATCAATCCCCCGGCTGATAGCGAAAGTACGCTGAAGCGCACTGTCACGACAGCTGGCTTTAGCCTGCTTGAGCTTTCAGGCTCGGAATTGATTGCGAGGCGTTACATGATTGGGAGGAATGACGATGAGCCAATTCATTAGCGAGATAAATGAACTGACAGGAAAGATCAAATCAAAGCCTAAAAATGCAACGCTTTATCGAAAGCGTGCAGGTTCTTATTTTGAAAGTGATGAGTTTGACATGGCTTTGGATGACTATGATCAGGCGATTGAAATTCATCCGAAGATGAAGGACTATTTTGAGCGAGGCCTTACCCATTTTAAAATGAGAAATTACGACAACGCAATTGATGATTTTGACAAAGTTATTGGGTTGAAGTCTGGTTTATGGAACTCTTTTTTCAAGTTTGAAATCCCGTTAGCTTATCTGTTTCGTGGATACTGCCATTATAAAATGGGCGATGATGAAAATTCGTTGAGAGATTTGTCCTCTTTTGAAAGTGAGCTGAAAAAAAATTTGCTCTATAAGATATTTGATAATGGGAGAATGATCGTTCTCTTTGTCAAAAAGCTAAAAAAATATAACAGCATATTAGAAAAAATAGTCATAGATTCCAGTATCCACTTCATGCTAAAGATAATGGAATTCTTGTTTGATTCAAGTCATAGACGAGACACTCTTGATTTAGCCAGATTTCTGGATAATCTCAATTTTGAATCGGATCCTCCCAAAAATGTGCAAAGTCTCATTTCTGAAATATTCCAGTATTATCCCAATTTTGACGGAAGTTTATCGAAAACTTTGAGAAGAGACGGAAAAAGATGGTTTTTCATTAATGTAAAATCAAGCATTTTAGAATACAAGTATTTTAAATTTCAAGAGAGGTTTAAATCTCGGGGGCTACCTTTCTGCGTCATCTTTGTCTCTTTCATTCTCTTGGCATACTATTTTTTGGGAATAGCTGTCTTTGTAGGGGTGATAGTTTCATTGATTTATTCTCCCATAACATTTGATCCTCAAATTCCAATATATTTCAATCTCAAGAAAGCTTTTCAGGAAGAAAAAGAGCAGGAAATAAAACAAGCCAGAGTCCACGAACGAAACAAAGTCATCGCCGACCTCTCCCATTCCATCAAAAACTTGGTCAGCACCATCATTGACCCACTCAAAAACCTCAAAAAAGAGAAGGAGGTAAAACCAGCAGTCATTGATGACGCCCTAAAAGGAGCCAACCTGATCCGAGAAATCGTAAACGCCATGAATCTCTCTTTCAGAGGCTCAGTCGAAGACTTTTATCACGACGCCCGTAATGGAGACAAAGAGAGGATGGATTTGCAGTCCGCCCTTGTGGAATCATTGATATATTCCGTGGGCAACATGTTTGACGGGAAATATTTCCCTGATTTCCAGATGGAATATTTCACCTCGGAAGATATCCTCAATGAGGCCGAGTTCCAATGGACACAGATTTCACAAAGCAAAGATTTGCAGGAGATGACCGCGTTCCTGCGGAAACATCTCTTTGAACCCGATTTCTCCTTTGCCAATGCGGCGGATTACGCCATGGGAAATGAGAAAGGATCGGCCATCAAGTGTCTCATCCTGTTTCAGGAGCTGATTCTGAATGCCGTCAAATATTCCGCCTTTGTCAGCAGGGAGGGTCGGCGATTGCGGATTCAGTTCAGTGACACGCCCGAACAGATTGCCGTCAGGATAGAGAACCGCTACAACGAAAAGATCAATGTCAGCACATCCGGCATCGGCCATGTGATCGTTGAGAACTTCTGCAAACTGATGGAGACGGAACCCATGGTGACCAAGGAGAACGGCATATACACAGTTGATATCAGGTTTGCAAATTTTTGGAAGGAGGAGGGCGAATGAAGATTCTGTATGTGGAAGATGAGTTGGTGACCAACATTGACCGGATCGAGAGACTCTTTGAGAAGTATCTGAATGAAGGTGTGACCGAGAAGTTAAAGGCGTTCAAGGAGAGGCGGCTCAAAAGGCCGGATGAACTCAAGCAGATCGTGGAGGAGACGGGTTTGATAGAAGTCGAATACCGCTTTCCCGATGCCCTGCGTAAGATCATCCATGATCATGGGAAATATTCCCTGTTCATCATTGACCGGAATCTCGTCAGGGGCAAATATGAGCATGACGAGGTGAGAAGGATTGACAGCACCTACAACGAGGAGAAATAC
>JAOZRQ010000789.1:1998-2395 GCA_029940115.1 Desulfobacterales bacterium | reverse complement strand
TTGAGCCGGCATCCTGAAGGCGACATTCTTTTTGACATTCCAGGTTTTCCCTGATATTGAAGGAATGAGACGCAAGAAGGGTTGCTCAGTCATTGAGGCTGAGAGGCAATGAGCTTTGAATTGTGGAGGTTGAAGGGCAATGGGACCGCCCTTCTTGCACTCCTTTTGTTGAGCTCTCACGATTGAGCCGGCATCCTGAAAGCTTGCGCTGAAGCCAAGGGTCAATTTTGAGATTTGAGGCCCCCTTCTTATAAACCATCCCTGCAGTTCACAACGGACAAAAGTTTCCTGCCAAAAGCTGGCCATAAGTTTTTGCACCAAGGCAAAAAAATGCTGGAAGATGGCGCGTGGGCAACAATCAAACCTGAACTCTACAGAAACCAACTCACAATGGCGA
>JAOZRQ010000789.1:0-1898 GCA_029940115.1 Desulfobacterales bacterium | reverse complement strand
TGAAAGAAAGATTTGGAAAGTTTGCACCGCCTAAAGGCGGAACTACAAACTGAAACCCATGAATGAAAGATGCCAAGCGGGGAAAGGATGAATCCAATCCCGTGGTTATGACAATTTCCTGATTATAACGGATTTAGAGGAGCCCTTTGAACATGCCCGTGAACATGCCCGTAAACGTGAACGTGTGCCCGACAGGGAGAAATGACGCTTCCAATGGCGATGAAAGAAAGATTTGGAAAGTTTGCACCGCCTAAAGGCGGAACTACAAACTGAAAACCCATGAATGAAAGATGCCAAGCGGGGAAAGGGTGAATCCAATCCCTGTAGTTATGACAATTTCAACTGTGTACAGGACAAAAAGTCGGGAACGGGCAGGAAACCCGGCCCCCGATAAAAAACGTCGGGGGCAAGCTTTTTTCCCAACGGGCCGACCTCCCGGCCGCAAGAAAAAGCCGGGTTTCTTTCCTCGGTCACTTTTTTTGTCCTGTACTCAGAAATTTCAATGAGAGGTGCAAAATGAGGAAAAAAATCAAGGTGACAGCGTTTTCACTAATCTTTGTCCTAGGCATTTACGGCGGGACTCTGGCCCAGCTGGCACCGGTTCCCGATACAGGCCAAACCACATGCTACAACAATTCAAGCGGGATAACCTGCCCTGAGATCGGCGGGGCATTTCATGGCCAAGATGCCTGTTACGATACAGACAAACCTTTCCTTCTCTATCAGCCGGAAGACCCGGAATATGACCCCAATGACTTGGAAAAGCGGAGAGACCGATTTGCCAAATTGGATGCCCAAGGAGCCGACCTTCCTGCGGACGCGACCGCATGGGTGATGGTGCGTGACAATTTGACGGGTCTCACTTGGGAAGTGAAAACCAGTGAAAATTACGACGACCGGTTGACTTGGGAGGAGGCGGATGAATTTGTTGGCGAACTTAATTCCGACAAACTCGGCGGCCATTCGGACTGGCGTCTTCCCACCGTCAGCGAACTGGCGTTTATCATAGACAGAGGGACCCACAGCCCTGCCATCAGCCGGGAGTTTTTCTCTGACATAACGGCTCTTGCTGATAGTGATGTTTTTTACTGGTCATCAACCATTGAGGAAGACGATCCTTCCACTGATGAAGACGAGTCTGCCAATGTTTTTTATGTAGATCTGCGGGGCGGCAAAATCGATAGTTTCAGTCACCTTAGCCCGAGTGAGGAAATCTCTTTTTATCTGGCGCGCTACAAGCGTCATATCCGGGCGGTGCGAGGCCGGAACACCTATCGGACATACTTTGTGAATAACGGTGACGGAACGATTACCGACAGAGTGACAGGGTTGATGTGGCAGGAGAAACCACCTTATCAGCTGGGAGGCGAGGGTGAGATATACGATCTGAAGGACTGGAAAAGTTCGCTGGCATATTGTGAAGAATTGGACCTTTCCGGCTATGATGACTGGCATTTGCCTGACATCAACGAACTCGTGGCCATGGTTGACTATGCGAAAAAGAAGCCGGCCTTAGATACCGCTTTTTCCGGCGGGTCAACATCCTATTGGTCATCCACGACCCGGACCAAAGATAATATGCACGGGTGGTATGTCAATCTCGACAAAGGCTCCTTGTCTTACGGTTCCAAGACACAGACAAATTATGTGCGTGCCGTGCGCGGCCCTGTGGAAACGCCTCTTGATCTGAGTGACGTCATCATCGCCTTGAAGATCGTCGCGGGGTTCAGCAAAGCGGAGATTGTCGGGGAGGAAGGCGTTCTCAGGATTTACAACGTGGATGACGACGGAAAGATCGGCATCAAGGAAGTGATTGACTTGTTGCAGTATCTTGCAAAGCTGTAAGCTCAAAGCTGCAAGCTCAAAGCTGCAAGCTCAAAGCTGCAAGCTCAAAGCTG
>JAOZRQ010000788.1 GCA_029940115.1 Desulfobacterales bacterium | reverse complement strand
CCGGATTTGGCAATCCGGCGGGAGCAGGGTGGCCGAAACGATGATCAAGGCCGCCAGCATCCAATCTGAGACCTGTTCATATCAGGGCTCAAAAGCAAATGCAAGTAGAAGGGCAGGATACTTGATTTTTTTTTTGCCAGCAACCCCATCTGTAAATTTCCGCATGTCTGATAAATAAAAACTTATGGCCAGTTACTTGCTGGCAAAAAAGATCAAACATCCTACTTTTTTTCTTGTATCTTTTTGAAAACCCTGATATTGGTGATTTTCAGATGGCTTGTCTCGGAATCCGGCCAAAACTTGGCTTGCCGACATGACCGATGGAGATCAAATCATTTTCCTCATAGGATGAAGCCATGAGAATCGCCCTGATCAGCATGCCGATGGTCAGCTTGCAAACGCCCGCCTTCGGCTTGACACGCCTGAAAAGTGTGCTGGAGAAAACTTTTGCCCATCAGATATCATGTGAGATATATCATTTGCACCACGATTTCGCCATGCATGTCGGCCCTGCGTTCTACCACTTCATCCTGAACGAAATGAACTCAGGCGTGGGGGAATGGTTTTTCCGCCAACTCGCGTTTCCGGACGCGGCGGACAACACGGCGGACTATTTTCGCCACTACTTTCTTCAAACCGATGAAGATACGCGAAAACTTAGGGAAGTGATCATCGAAAAACGGAAACACCTGGAGGGCATATTTGAACACCTGATCAGCGCATACCACCTGCATGACGCGGATATGGCCGGCTTTTCTTCGCTCTTCTACCAGAATGTCGCCTCCATGGCCATGGCCAGAAAACTGAAGGAGAAGAACAGACGGATCATCACTCTCATGGGCGGTGCGAATGTCGAGTTTCCCATGGGCCTTCAGATCATCAACCATTTTGAATACATGGATTCCATATTTTCCGGTCCGGCCCTCATCAGTTTCCCTGAATTTGTGCGACATTGTCTGAACGGAGAACATGAAAGATGTCATGACGTCAAAGGGGTATGGAGCCGACAGAATCTCGGCGATCATTCTCACACCACCGTCAGTGATTTCTCATATGGCGAAAGGGCCGACATCAATCTGCCCCTTGAATTGGGCTATGATTCGTTCCTTGATTCATATGAACGGCATTTTCCGGACGCACCGCATAAACCTTTCATATTCTTTTCCACCTCAGAAGGGTGCCACTGGGGGGAAAACTGCCGATGCACCTTTTGTGCCCAAGGAGGGCCCTGCGGAAACAATATGAGATTCACCTGCATGACCCCTGACCATGCCATCGAAACCATCGAGTCTCTCCACAAATATGCCGGCCGAGTCGAATTTCTCTACGCAACGGACAGCATACTCCCCAAACATTACCCAGAAGCGGTCTTTTCAAACATCCGATCGGAAATCCCGCTCCATCTTGAGATGAATGTCCGTCACACGGGTGAGGAGGATATCCGGATATTGTCCCGGGCAGGGGTCAGGATCATTGAGGCGGGGATCGAATCCCTCTCCACAAGGAGTCTGCAACTGATGAGAAAAGGGGTGACCGCGTTCCAGAACCTGAAATTCATGATGGACTGCATGATGAATGACATTTTTGTGACATGGAATTTTCTGATCGGGCTTCCGGGAGAATCGGGGGAGACATATGAGAAGCTCTGCTCCGACATTCCGAGACTCACCCATTTTCCCCCGGGCCAACCCACGGTGGTCACGTTTGAACGATTCAGCGCCTACCACGACACCCCTGAGAATTACGGACTGACATTGGTCCCCTGTCCCTTCTACGCGCTGACCTATCCGTTTGACAAGGAGGCGATTTCGGAAATGGCATACAATTTTTCCGATATCGGTGCGGCTCCCTACAAGACAGCCCTTGCCGCATGGCAAGAGAAGCTGAACGCCATGTGCAATTATTGGAAATCATTGTGGAACAGAAAGAATCGGACTTTTCCGTGTCTCCATTTTGAGAGAAGCGGCGGGGAAACGCTGGTCATTGACTCCCGGACGGGCAAAAGAAACGTCCATCCTGTCAGCGAGACAAGCTTCCATCTTCTTCAGATGTTGAGAAGACCGAGGCCACTCGACTATCTTATTGAGGAAAATCCGGGGATGGATATGGGACGGGAGATGCGGATACTCATTGACAAAGCCTTCGTATTCCATGAGGGGAATCGGTATTTCACCATCGTGTTTCCAAGCAAACCGCCCGTTCCGAGTTTTTTGTGACTCAATCATCAAGTTTTTTCCTGATTATAACGGATTTAGGGAGGCCTCGAACTTGAACTTGAACGTGAACTTATACTTGAACTTGAACGTGAACGTGAACTTATACGTGAACGTGAACTTATACTTACTCAAGTTTCGCACCCAAATTTTTGAGTGAATACAGATGGTCAAGTCAATTCT
>JAOZRQ010000787.1 GCA_029940115.1 Desulfobacterales bacterium | reverse complement strand
GCGGGGGATTGACAAATCCCCCGCCCCTTGTCATCCCGCCGGATTTGTCAATCCGCCGGGAGCGATGTTAGCGGCAGCGACATTTGTGCTGGCGGGAGCGACCTTGGCCGCTGACTTTTCCCAGACGAGACGATCAAAACCGATCCCCACCACCGCGTAGGTGTTCAGGCGCAGCTTCGGGCCATGGATATCCCTGAGTTTTCGCTGATATTCGGCCAGGCCGGTTCTTGCCTCTGCCAGTTTTTCCTTTACCGGCTTCAGCGCGGTCAGTGATCCCCTGTCCATCGCGCGGACCTGCTTCCCGGTCAGCTTGTTTTTGCCGAGGGGCACATACTTGAACTCGATCAGAAAGTCGAGCAGCTGATACTGCCGCATGTCCGGCCGGACGATCATTACCAAATCCGCATACGTCCGCTCCAGTTCCGGTTCGGAGTCCGTGATATAGAACGTGTCGTTGAACAGGAGAGTCAGAAAGGCCGTTTTGACGGTCAGTTCGTTGGCCCATCGAAGATCCCGGTTGTCAAAAACCCTGAAATATCGCTGCTCCATAAAATCGCAGAGCGGCTGTATGTCGCCGGTGCTGTAGAATGTTTTCGCCGCATGCATTGCCTCATCCCGGTCTGTGTGCGGCAGAAGCATCTCCTGAATCTGTTCCGCATACAGTTTTTTGATGACCAGATTCGGAATCCTCAGAATCGGCTCACCGAGTTCGGTCTTCCGGTGTGTCAGGGTCAGGATGCCGAAATAGTAGAGCAGGGAAATCATGAACATCCTGTCCCTGGGCCCCTTGAGCATCTCTCTGACCCCGAACCGCCGGGAAAGGCGGTGGATGCTCAGGGTGTCGGCTCCGTTCAGGGCCTCTGTGATCAGATCCTCTCCCCCGGCCAGACCGGATATGTAGGCAAGCTTTCCCCTGTCCATGGCGAGGTTCTCATCCAGCATCTCATCCGGATATTCGCAGTATTCCTGAAATGTCTTCATGAAATAAAGGATCAGCGTCGGATTATACACGAGCCCATCCGACCGCTGGCTGAACCGGTAGCCGTTGTAGAACTTCCGCATCATGTCTGCGGCCTCACCTGCCTTTTCATCGGAAAAGCCGCATTCCCGGACGATCAGATTCAGTGTCTCCGTCACCTCCGCATCCGAGAACCCGCACAGATCAGCGAATTTGGGGGCCAGGGAGATGTTCTCCGCGATGTTGTGCCCGCTGGTGATGTCGCTCATGACCACCGGCGAGACCCCGGTGATGAAGGCCCGGTCAAGTCCGAGCCCTCTTGTGGCGGATTTGACGGCCTTGAACACCGTTTTCACAGCCCCCTCCCCGAACAGCAACTTCTCGTAGCGTTTCCTGCTCTCCGACTGCCCGGCCATCAGGACCTCGTTCGCGAAGTTGTCATATTCGTCAATCAGCAGGTACAGCTTGTATTCGGATGACTGAACCGCGGCAAGGAGGGATTGGAAAGACCGAAGCGCGTTATCCGGATCAGGCCGGATGTCATAGTTCAGGATATCCCGGTAGCGGACCTTGAACTGCTCGATGCATCCGTTAATGTGATCATGCAGCGAGGTTCTGATCTGATCCGGAGTCCCCTGGGGATCGACAGCGGAAAAGTCCCAGTTCATTATGAGATACCGGTTGTGCAACGGTGTCGGGGATTTCCCGATCTTCAGATGGCCGAACAGTCGCTCAAACTCATCCGCCCTTGCCACGTCATAGTAGTTCTCCAACAGGGAGAGCAGCAGGCTCTTGCCGAACCGCCTGGGACGCAGAAAAAGCAGGTGCTCGCCCGCATCTTCGATCAGGGGAATCCGATCCGTCCGATCCATGTAAAAGCGGCCTTGGGTGATAATTTTGTAAAAATCAGACGAGCCATAAGGGAAATTCATATCGTCCTCCTTAAATGGAAGTATGAAGTGTGAAGTCTGAAGCATGAAGAATCTTCATAATTCACACTTCATACTTCATACTTCATACTTCATACTTCATAATTCATAATTCATAATTCATAATTCTAAAGCCTCCCCTGCACCTTCAGCAGTTCCGCATTCAGCACCGAGCCGCTGGCCGCCCCGCGCAGCGTATTGTGGGCAAGCGACAGGAAGCGGATGTCGTTCACCGGGCAGGCGCGTACCTTGCCCACCGTCCACGCCAGCCCATTGCCGTTATCCCGGTCCTTGCGCGGCTGCGGCCTGTCCGCTTCCGGGCGGTAGATGAGAACCTGTTTCGGCATCGTCGGCAGGCCGCGCAAAATCTCCGGCAGCTGCCAGTTCCGGAACAGAGCAATCACCTCTTCCGGCGAGGCGGGTCGCCGGAGCTTCAGCGACAGGCTCGCCAGATGGCCGTCGATGACCGGAACCCGGTTGGCCTGGGCGCTCACCTTGAAATCCGCCAGCT
>JAOZRQ010000786.1 GCA_029940115.1 Desulfobacterales bacterium | reverse complement strand
GTACGGCAACGTGGAAGTGATCCACGGAACCAACATTCATGTTGACGAAGGCGAGATCGTGACCATTCTGGGTGCCAATGGCGCCGGAAAGTCCACCACCCTGCTCGCCATCAGCGGCTTGGTGAAACCTTCTGAAGGATCAATCCTTTTTAATGGAAAGGCGATTCACAAACTCCCTGCCAACAAGATCGTGAAGGAGGGGATCACCCAGTCCCCCGAGGGCCGACGGGTCTTTGGCACCCTCACCGTCCGGGAAAATCTGAACTTGGGCGCGTTCACCTCCAAAGACCCCCAGCGGACGCTCGACTGGATTTATGATCTCTTTCCACGGCTTGAGGAACGGAGGGAGCAGATGGCAGGAACCTTGAGCGGCGGGGAGCAGCAGATGCTGGCCATGGGAAGGGCGCTCATGGCCAACCCGAAAATTCTGTTGCTCGACGAGCCGAGTCTCGGACTCGCGCCCATTCTGGCAAAGACCATCTTTGACACCATCAGGCAGATCAATCAGTCAGGGCTCACGGTGATTCTGGTGGAACAGAATGCGAGAGTCGCCTTGAAGCTGGCCCATCGGGGATATGTCATGGAAGTGGGAAACATTGTGCTTGAAGACTCGGCCAGTGCCCTGCTGGCAAGTCCCGAAGTGCAGAACGCCTATCTCGGCGGGAAAAAATGAAACGTGAGGCGTGATGCGTGGGACGTGAAGATAGCCAAGTTTCAAATTTCCATCAGGAACCAAACAACATTCCCCTCCATGCTCATCTCGGATTGACAAATCCGAGATGCTTGCCGGATTTGTCAACCCGGCAGGAGCGGAAGTTGTTCGGTCAGCCTTCAGGGCCAGGGCGATCAGGTTTCCATGCTTGCCCGACATTCTTTTATCGGGGGACGCGGCACCGTTTCGGAAAACCGGGTTTCCTTGTCCGAGAGCCCAGACCCCAGAACCGAGTTTTTGAAAAAAAAAGCTTGCGATTATGATCTTTATCTGGCAAAAGAGTTTCAGAGTGTCAGCAAACCAAAAATTTCTCCAAACAGTCGTTTCCGGGACAACTTTGATCTTCACCCGGAATGACAGGTTTTTTCAGGGCAATAATCATGGATAGCTTTACAAAAGAAAAAAACAGTCATGCAAAACAGTTTGCCGAAGCTGTCGGCTCCTATTTTGAAAAGGGAAACAAAGGCGGAGGGATAGAGAGCTTTGCCGAACTCCTGGACGCTTACAACCCTGGCATGAACGAGGATGTCCAGATCGGGGACCGGATTGAGGGAGAGGTCATTTCCATCGGAATGGATACGGTGTTTGTGAATACCGGCGCCAAAATTGACGGCGCGGTGGAGAAGGTCGAGCTTCTTGATGAAAACGGAGAATTGTCTTGCCAAGTCGGCGATGTTCTCGAACTTTACATCGTTTCGCTCAATGAAAGTGAAATCCGTCTCTCCAAAGCCCTTTCAGGCATCGGAGGACTGAATCTCCTGCGGGATGCCTTTGAAAGTGGGGTTCCGGTGGAAGGGAAGGTCAAAGAACCGTGCAAAGGCGGTTTTCATATTGAAATGTTGCAACGAAAAGCATTTTGCCCCATCAGCCAGATGGATGTGAGGTTCGTGGAAAACCCGGAAGAGTATGTGGGAAGCGTCCACCAGTTCCTGATCATACGGTTCGAGGAGGACGGCAGAAACATCGTGGTTTCAAGGCGTGAACTCTTGGAAAGAAAACTGAGCGCCGCAAGAAAGGGCTTTCTGAAAGAGGTGACCTTCGGTGCGGTCTTGGAGGGCAGGGTCTCAAGCGTCATGCATTATGGTGTTTTCGTGGAACTTTTCCCCGGAATCGAGGGGATGGCCCATGTGTCCCAACTGAGCTGGTCAAGGGTGGCGAAACCGGATGACATCTTGCATGAGGGGGACCCGGTCACGGTCAAGATCGTGGGCATTGAGGAGACTGAAAAGCCTGATCAGCCGAAGATCTCCCTTTCCATGAAACAGGTGACAGGCGACCCTTGGGAGAGTGATGAGGAACGGTTCCACATCGGTGACAAGGTCAGGGGAAAGGTGACCCGATGCATCAACTTTGGCGCGTTCGTGGAGATCGCTCCCGGAATCGAGGGATTGGTCCATATCAGCGAAATGAGCTATTTGAAGCGAATTGCCAAACCTGAGGAAGTGGTTCAGGTGGGAGATGCCGTTGATGTGATGGTCAAGGGGGTTGACATGGAAAAGAGGCGGATCTCCTTGAGCATCAAGGAAGCTGAGGGGGATCCCTGGATCGGCGTCAATGAGAAGTACAAAGTCGGCCAGTCTGTTGAGGGAACCTTGGAGAAGAAGGAGAAATTCGGTTATTTTGTCACACTGGAGCCGGGCATCACCGGCCTGCTTCCCAAGTCGAAGATCAGCAGATCTCTCAAACC
>JAOZRQ010000785.1 GCA_029940115.1 Desulfobacterales bacterium | reverse complement strand
TCACAAGTCCCTCCGGGACAATTCCCCCAACTTGCAAATGCGCCCGTGAAAAGGGAAGTTGAGGAACAATTCCATGTTACCTACAGATGCAGAGAAAGAGGTTCACCACAGACGAAAATCGGGCAGGCGGGGAGCCCGCATGCCGCTCGCCGCTTGCCCAGCAAACTCAGATTTCGTCCAACGACCATGGCCATCGGGCCAAATTCGGCCTGCAAATGCGGAGGTTTCCGTGAAAAAAGTGTTTCACTTCTTCAGAAAGATACCTGAAAACCGGTTGCTTTTGGCCATTGCCACATTCATCAGCGGTGCCGCGGCAGTTTCCTACTTCTGGGAAAAGATTGATCGCCATCTCGGCATCAGTCAGAACCGATGGGTCTTGGCCGTTGCCGCGTTCTGGGATGACAAGATTGCCCATGCTGTCCAGAACTGGGGCTGGGTTGAATGGGCCACTTTCATCAGCGGATTGGCCGCGGTCGCTTATTTTTGTGAAAAATTTCTTCCATACCCTTGGAAAGGAATGCGTAAAATGAAAGAAAAGTTGCCCAACAAAAAAATTCCTTCTCTGGAACAGCCCGAGGGCCAAGTCCCCCTGGACTCCCCATTTTATGTGGAGCGCCTCCCGGTTGACTCGGACTGCTACGAGGCCGTCAGCAAACCGTACGCGCTCATCCGCATCAAGGCGCCTCGGCAGATGGGGAAGACCTCGCTGATGACCCGGGTGCTGGATCATGCCAGACAGCAGGGATGCCGAACCGTCGCGGTCTATTTTGAGCAGGCCGACTCTGACATTTTTGCGGACCTGAATCTCTTTCTGCAATGGTTCTGCGCGAGCGTGACCCAGGGCCTGAATCTCGAAGACAAGGTGGAGGCCTATTGGCAGGGGATTCTGGGAAGCAAGGGCAAGGCGATTGACTATTTTCACAAATATCTGCTGATAGAGGCAGAGGAACCCTTGGTCATTGGGCTGGACGAGGTGGATCTGATCTTCGAGCACCCGAAAATCGCGACCGATTTTTTCGCACTCCTGCGGGCATGGCATGAACGCGGGAAAAACGAGGCGATCTGGAAGAGACTCCGGCTGGTCATCGTGCATTCCCAGGAAGTCTATATCCCCCTGAAGATCAACCAGTCCCCCTTCAACGTGGGGTTTCCTGCGGAACTGCCGGAACTGACCCCGGACCAGGCGAATGATCTCTCGAAACGGCACAGAATATCCTTCCCCCCTGAATCCCTGAGACATCTGATGAAGATGCTCGGGGGACATCCGTATCTGCTTCGCGTAGCCCTGTACGACTTGGCACGAAAACGAATCAAGCTGCTGAAGATCGCACCCACCGAGCATGGCCCATACAGCGACCATCTGCGCCGGCATCTCTCCAACCTCAGGGAGAACGACAGACTGCTCGCGGCCATGAGACAGGTGATCACCGCAGATGTTCCCGTGAAGATCGGGGAGGTGGAGACTTTCAAGCTGCGGAGCCTCGGGCTGGTCAAATTCCAGGGAGAGGGGAACGACGTGGTGCCGTTGTGCGACCTCTACCGGATATATTTCAAGGAGAGGTTGAAGTGAGGCGAGGAGCGAGGGGCCAGCGGCGAGCGGTGATTTGTTCTCGCCATGCAAGGGGACGCCGATCCTCAATTGCGTCAAAAAGGGACACATCTACACGCTCACCCCCGGGTTCGTGAGCCAAGTGCGCTTCATCATCACCCGGGACCTCAACCATCCGATTCTGGGACTCTTCTCGGACAACACGGACCAAGTTGCTGCCAGCCGGCAGCAGCTGGAATCCGACGGCTGGCCCGTCAGAAGGGTCAGCGCCTACCTCGGAGAGTTGTTCAGTCCCGTAGGGACTTGTGAGAATAGCCCGGCAATTCATTGCCGGGACCGGACATGCCCGCCCCTTGCCCAGTCCCGTAGGGACTTGTGAGAATAGCCCGGCAATTCATTGCCGGGACCGGACATCCTGACGACTATTTGCTGGAGGGAATGGACATGCCATACACACGAGATGTTCATCAGCCTGAATGGTAGACGGGGACGCATTGTCCCGGCACCTTCCGGGCAGAGGGGCCGACCCAATACACACCCTATAATATTAAAGAGGTAAGCCATGCCGTACAGTGTCGCATTAATGAGAAAACTCGAGGTGCTGGACCCCGATATGAAAGAACTCCAGTGGGCCATTCTTGATGAAATTGAGCAACACCGGGAGGTGTCCGTCACAAAGAATGAGTTCAACGAACTCAAGGAGATCGTCAGGGAACTCGGACAGACGACCAAGAGACTGACCAAGGCCCAGGAACGCACGGAACTGAGAATGGAAGCACTGGCCAAGGCCCAGGAACGCACGGAACTGAGAATGGAAGGACTGGCCAAGGCCCAGGAACGCACGGAACAGAA